>DASSMG010000138.1:0-2199 GCA_035688995.1 Actinomycetota bacterium | reverse complement strand
CCGGCCGGAGACCGTGCGGTCCTCGTGGGCCGAGCTCCTGATCGTCTTTCTCTATCCCTTCATCATCGGGATCGTGCTCACACAGATCCACATCGGTGAAGGCACTTCGGTTGCCGAGGACAAGGGTGCCCAGGCGGAGTCGGGAACCTCCGGGGGCCTGACCATCTCGGCCCAGAACGTCGCTTTCAGCACCGACACGTTGACGCTTCCCGCCGATGAGGACGCCTCACTGGCCTTTGCCAACGACGACGCCAGCTCGATCCAGCACAACATCGGCATCTACGACAAAGAAGGCGGCAAAGAGCTGTTCAAGGGTGATCCCATCCCGGGCGGCACGGACACGACGTACTCGATCCCCGCACTGAAGAAGGGCAGCTACTACTTCCAGTGCGACATCCATCCGGGCATGAACGGATCGGTAACGGTCGAGTAGCCCCGGCCTTCGGGCTGTTACGAGAGAGCCGGTCAGAACCTCACGAGCTGGTCGACCGCCATCGCGAAGAACAAGAGCGCGAGGTAGTAGATCGAGAACCGGAACAGACCCCACGCCGATCGGGTGGTCGGGTTGCGATGGAGCTTCACCGCCCAGGTGATGAAGACGGCGTTGAGGATCACCGCGCTCACCAGATAGAGCAGCCCCATCTGGGCCACCGAGAAGAACGCGAGACACATCGCGAGTAGCAGGAACGAATACAGCACGATGTGCTTCGTGGTCTCGGTCCGGCCGTAGACGACGGGCATCATCGGGACCTTCGCGGCCGCGTAATCCCGTTCGTAACGCATCGACAGTGCCCAGAAGTGGGGTGGCGTCCAGTAGAAGATGATCCCGAAGAGGATCAGAGCGGCCAGTCCGACCTCTCCCGTTACCGCGCTCCAACCGACGAGCGCCGGTACGGCCCCCGCGGCGCCCCCGATCACGATGTTCTGCGGAGTGTTGCGCTTCAGAAGCATCGTGTAGACGAACACGTAGAAGAACAGCGCCGCCGTGGCCAGCACCGCCGACAAGAGATTGACCGTCAGCCACAGCTGCACGAAGCCGATGGCACCGAGGCACATCCCGAAGAGCAGCGCATTGACGGGCGCGATCCGATGCATCGGAAGGGGCCGTTTCCTCGTACGAGGCATCACTTCGTCGATGTCGCGGTCGACGTAGCAGTTGATCGCGTTCGCTCCACCGGCGGCCAACGTGCCCCCCAGAAGCGTCCACAGCACGAGGGACATCGGCGGAAAGCGGTGGGCGGCAACGATCATCGACGGCAGGGTCGTGACGAGCAGGAGTTCGATGATGCGTGGCTTCGTGAGCGCGACGTAAGCGAGAACCCGGTCTTTGACCGTCAGGTCGCTTACGACTTCCGGAACGGCGAGGTCGCCCTCCTCGATGCGGACCGCCCCGTCGCCCTCGGTGACCAGTCGTCTCATCAGCTCGCCTCTGGGAGGGGGGCTCTCGACATCGCGGGATCCGCGGCTCGCTCGGCAACCGGGGACGCGAGGAACGCGATCCCGACCAGGCATGCCCAGATCGATGCTCCGACGGCGAGATGCAGCGTGACGAACGCGGCGTTCAAGTGGGTCCACACGTTCGCCGCGCCGACGAGGATCTCCACGAGGAAGAGCGCGCCGGCGGTCTGGGCCAGGCGCGCGACGGCCGGCCGGTCGGTGCTACGAACGATCTTCGTTATCGCAGCGAACAGGATGACGCCGACTACCGCGGCCAGGGCTCGGTGGAGGAAGTGGATCGCCTGCGGCTCGACCTGGAGATCGGGGATGACCTTCCCGTTCATCAACGGCCAGTCCGAGAAGACGTAACCGGCGTTCGAGCCCGAAACGTAGGACCCGACCAACAGGAGGACGAAGACGGAACCGGCGGCGACGCGCGCCCGCCGTCGGATCGCCGGTGCGTCGACGGCAACACGGCCGTAGAGACCGACATCGAGATAGATCAACAGCGCGAGCAACGACAGCGCCGTCGCGAGATGAAGGACTACCGAGAGAGCTTCCAACTCTAGTTTCACGACGATCGCTCCGAGGATCGCCTGGAACAACACGAGGCCGAACGCGGTCACGCTCGGCCATAGGACCCGCGGCTGGTCGCGATACCTGAGGAAGGCCCATACCGCGAGGCTGCCGATCAGCACGATCACGAGGCCCGCCACGGCGCGGTGCGAGAACTCGATCACCTGCGCGCGCTGCTCGAGGGAG
>DASSMG010000137.1:0-5371 GCA_035688995.1 Actinomycetota bacterium | reverse complement strand
CGCCGCCGGCCCCGATGCAGCCGCACACGACCCCGACGTCCACGGCGCGCCCCACGCACGAACCGCCACCTCGGCCGACACCGACGAAGAAGCCGTCGCCCACGACGGAACCATCGCCGACCGTGGTGCCGTCGACCCCGGGTGGAAACGATTCCAAGCCGAACAATTCCAGGAAGAGGCGGCCTTCACACCAGGGAGGCGACCCGTAGACGGCGAGAGGACGCGCTCCGGTCATCGGGATCTGATCGTCGTGCTCGTCGTTTGCGCCCTCTTGCTGGTTGCCGGTTTCGCTTTCAAAGCCCAATGCATGTCGGCCGGGCCGTGGCAGGGCCAGCAGTGGTCACGCTACTGCTACAACGACATCCAGGCGCTCTACCACTCGCGCCAGATCGACCGTCACACGTTCCCCTATATCTGGGGCTACTTACTCGACGATCGACTGAGCGGCGGGGGGATCGAGTACCCCGTGCTCACGGGCCTGTTCATGTGGCTGACGGGTCTGCCGACCAGCACATGGAATCAATTCCTCGCGGTGAGCGCGCTGGCGCTCGCTCCCTTCGGCTTACTGACGAGCTACCTGCTCTTCAAGATGAACGGTCGGCGCGCTCTCTACTGGGCCGCAGCTCCCGCGCTCGTGCTGTACGCGTTCCACAACTGGGACCTGCTCGTGGTTGCCGCCGCGGTCGCCGGGATCTACCTGTGGTGGCGTCGCCATCCGATCGCGGCCGGGATCTTGTTCGGCATCGGCGGGGCCCTGAAGCTGTATCCGCTCCTCTTCCTCATCCCCTTGTTCATCGACACCTGGACCCAGGACCGCAAGACCGGGTGGCGGGCGTGGTGGAGTGGGATCGCGACCGTCGTCCTCATCAACCTGCCGATCGCGTTCTGGAACCCGCCGAGCTGGTGGCTCACGTACCAGTTCCAGAGTTTCCGGTATCCGAACGTCGATTCGCTGTGGGGGCAGTTGGCTTCCGGGGTCGATCCCCAGATCGACAACCTCGTCAGCGCAGCCTTGATCCTCGCTTCCGTCGCGGGAGCGGTCTGGTGGGGCTGGCGTCACCGGTCGCGGATCCCCGAAGCCGGTTACCCCTTCCTCCAGGTCGCCGCCGCGAGCATGTGTGCCTTCTTGCTGTGGAGCAAGGTCCAGTCCCCGCAGTACACGCTGTGGCTCCTTCCGTTCTTCGTGGTTCTTGCCGTGAGACCACGTTGGTGGGTCACCTACTCCCTGGTCGACCTCGCCTGCTACTTCGGTGTCTTCAGGTTCTATGGCGAGTTCGGCCATCCGTCGGCCATCCCCGTCGGCCATTTCCTGATGGACGTGTCGGTCTTAGCGCGCGCCTTTATGCACGCGATCCTCTTTTTCGTGTTCCTAAATGCGGAGCCCGCCACGGGAGATCCTCCCGAGCCACGATTCGTGTCACACCCCGTCCCTACATTGCAGACATCGGAGATCTGACCGAGCTGTTTGTAGGGAAGGAGGTGCTAGCATCGCTGCGCACGTGACGCCGCTGTGCGTCACACACGTCCCCTGCCCTCGCCGGTGTTTCCACGCGGGAGGGCCTCGGGCTAAAGCCCGTGTCCGGAGGAGGAGGTTCTATGCGCGACTACGAGGCGATGGTGATCGTGGACGCTCGCCTGGAAGAAGGCGACATCCAGAAAGCCGTCGACCGATTCACGACTTCGATCACCGAGGTAGGCGGCCAGCTCGGCACCGTCGACCGCTGGGGTAACCGGCGCTTCGCCTACGAGATCGAACACCAACACGAGGGCTATTACTTCGTCGCTCCTTTCCGCGCCCCCGAGGACGCCGTCGAGAAGCTCAGAAGGACGATCCAGATCTCCGACGAGTTCATCCGAGGAAAGATCGTTCGTCTCCCCGAGGCGGATGAGGCAAAGAAAGGCAAGGAGTAGCCCATGGCAGACAACACCGTCACGCTCGTCGGAAACGTCACGGACGACCCCGAACTGCGCTTCACGCCGTCGGGACGACCGGTCGCCAACTTCACCGTCGCGGTCAATCGCCGCTTCAAGAACAACGACGGCCAGTGGGAGGACCGCCTCGACGGTTTCTTCCGTTGCAACGTCTGGGGGGACATGGCAGAGAACACGGCCGAGTCACTCCAGAAGGGTACGCGTGTGGTCGTGACGGGCCGGCTTCAGCAGCGCTCGTGGGAAGACAACGACGGCAACCGACGCAGTGCGATCGAGGTTCAGGTCGACGAGGTCGGGCCGTCGCTCAAGTGGTCGACGGCAACCGTTCAGAAGTCGCAGCGTTCCGGCTCCCGTCAGGGTGGCGGCCAAGGTGGTGGCGGCGGCCAGGGCGGCGGCGGAGATTGGAGCGCGCCGCAACCGGCTTCCGGCGGTGGCGGCGACTGGGGCGCCCCGGCTCCTGCGGGCGGCCCGGCGGACGAGGGAGGTTTCTAGCTTGGCAAGAGATAGACGGCCGCGTCAGGCGCCGATCAAGAAAGGCCGCAAGAAGTACTGCCAGTTCTGCGCCGACAAGACGAGCTACATCGACTACAAGGACATCGCGCTCCTGCGCAAGTTCATGAGCGATCGAGGCAAGATCCGCGCTCGTCGCGTCACCGGTAACTGCTCTCAGCACCAGCGTCTCGTTGCCAGCGCGATCAAGAACGCCCGCGAGATGGCGCTGCTGCCCTACACGTCGAGGTGATCCGATGAAGGTGATCTTGTCCAACGACGTCGAAAACCTCGGTCACAAGGGTGACGTCGTCACGGTGGCCGATGGGTACGCGCGCAACTACCTGATCCCGAAGGGGTTCGCGATCTTCGCGAACCGCGGTGCGTTGAAGCAGGCCGAAGTGATGCAGCGGGCCCGCGCCGATCGCGCCGCCAAGGAGAAGGAAGCCGCAGCCGCCCGGGTGGCGACACTTGCGGCCGCACCGGTCTACATCTCGGCCCGTGCCGGCGAGGAAGGTCGGTTGTTCGGTTCGGTCACCAAGGCGGACGTTGCCAGGGCGATCCAGGAGCAACTCGGTGAAGACATCGATCGGCACCTGGTCCGTCTCGACGATCCGATCCGGTCGCTCGGAACCCACGAGGTCGAGGTACACCTCCACGAAGACGTCAATGCGATGGTCCGCGTCGAGGTCATAGCCCACGAGGAAGAGGCGTAGATCGGGTTATCCACACCCGTCTACGCCTGATTCCACCGGCAATCCACAGGTAGAAGGGCTTGTTGCCCACGCCCGTCGCGCCGTAGCGTCGGGTCTCCTTCCCCGCTTGGATCCGGGTTTCTGTCATACCCGGATGCGAACATGTGTTCTGTTCTTGGCCGAGCGCGGAAGGCGGCGGTGTGGCACAGCGAGCGAACCTAGAACCGGTCCGCAACCCCAACCGGATCCCCCCACATAACCTCGACGCCGAGCAGTCGGTCCTCGGGGCCATGCTCGAGTCCCGCGATGCGATCGCGAACGTCGTCGAGATCGTCCACCCCGACGACTTCTACAGGCCGAGCCACACGGAGATCTTCCAGGCGATCCTCGATCTCTACGGCCGCAGTGCCGCGGCCGACGCGATCACGGTTGCGGAGGAGCTCTCCCGCCGCGGGACCCTCGACCAGGTCGGGGGCAAGCCCTACATCTACGAACTGATCGAGGCATACCCGACCGCGTCCTCGGCCGCCAACTACGCTCGCATCGTCGCCGAACATGCGCACCTCCGGGCGCTGATCCAGGCCGGCATCGGCGTGCAGGAGATCGGTTTCTCGATGCCCGAGGACGTCGACGAGGCGATCGACGAAGCGGAAGCGCTCGTCTACAACGTCGGAGACCGTCGCCTCAAAGACGAGTACCACCCGATCCGAGAGCTGCTCGTGACTGCGATGGAAGACGTCGAGAAGCTCTACGAGCGCGGCGAGCATTTGACCGGACTCGCGTCGGGCTTCCCCGACCTCGACGAGATGACATCAGGGTTCCAGCCCTCGAACCTGATCATCGTGGCGGCGAGACCTGCCATGGGTAAGAGCTCGTTGTTAAACGACTTCGCCTTGCATGCCGCAACGCGCAACAACGTGCCGGTCGTTCTGTTCACTCTCGAGATGAGCAAAGAAGAGGTCGTGCAACGGTTCCTCGCGTCGGAGGCAAAGGTTGACTCCCAACGCCTTCGTAAAGGTTCATTACAGGAGCAGGACTGGTCGCGGTTGTCGAACGCACTCGGTCGCCTGGCGGAAGCGCCGATCTTCATCGACGACTCGGCGAATATCTCGCTGATGGAGATCCGAGCGAAATGTCGCCGGATCAAAGCGCGGCACGGTCTCGGGCTCGTGATCGTCGACTATCTCCAACTGATGCAATCGCCGCGCCGGTCCGAGAACCGACAGCAAGAAGTCTCCGAGATATCCCGAAACCTCAAGATCCTCGCCCGCGAATTGGCCGTCCCGGTGATCTGTGCGTCGCAGCTGAACCGTGGTGTGGAGATGCGCTCGGACAAGCGGCCGCTGCTTGGAGACCTAAGAGAATCCGGGTGCGTGACCGGCGACACGCTCATCGATCTGGCGGATGGATCGAGAGCACGTATCGACTCTCTGGTTGGAACCGAACCCGAGGTTGTGGCCTTGGACGGGTGGCAACTCACTACGCAAAAGGCATCGAAGGTGTGGAAGACGGGAACCAAACGGGTCTATCGGTTGACCACCGCGAGTGGTCGAGTCATCCGAGCAACCGACAATCACCCTTTCTTGAAGCTCGAAGGGTGGGCGCCTTTGAGGGACCTGGAGGTGGGGGATCGGATCGGGGTGCCGTCTCGATTGCCGTCGCCCGCGTTCCCAGAGGAGGTGGACGAGCGGAAGCTGGTCCTTCTTGCTCATCTCATCGGCGATGGGAGCTTCCTCAAGAACCTCCCGCTGCGTTATGCAAGTCAAAGCGAGGCAAACCTCCAAGCGGTTGCCGACGCGGCGAAGGCTTTTGGGGTAACGGCCCGGGTCCAGGACGAGCCGGCGGCTCGGTGTAGCTACGCTTTTCTCCCGGCCCCGTATCGACTTACCCACGGCGTGCGCAACCCGATCGTCCGGTGGCTCGACGATCTCGGCCTCTACGACAAGCGGTCCCACGAGAAGTTCGTGCCCGACTTCGTCCTCAAGCTCTCCGACGACGCGATTGCCCTCTTCTTGCGACACCTATGGGCAACGGACGGCTGCGTCTGGAGCAAAGACCGGACCACGGGAGCAAAAGGCGTCGTCTACTACGCAACCAATAGCAGAAGGCTGGCAGACGACGTCCAGGCATTGTTGCTTCGTTTGGGAATCCATTCTCGGATCACTCCAACGAAGAAGGGCGATTACAAGGTCGGGTATCACGTGCGTGTTTCCGGTCGAACCGATCAACTGACCTTCGCTTACTCAGTGGGAGGG
>DASSMG010000136.1:0-4462 GCA_035688995.1 Actinomycetota bacterium | reverse complement strand
GTCGAGCTCAGGGAGAAACTCGACCGGCTCATCGAGGTCGCCGACGGCTTCGGCTACCGGATCTGCTGCAGCGGGACGCACCCGTTCTCGGCGTGGGCCGATCAGACCGTGTCACCCGACCCCCGCTATCACCGCCTGATCGAGAACTGCCAGTGGACGGCCCGGCGCCTGCTGATCTTCGGCGTTCACACCCACGTCGGGGTCGGGTCGGGCGAAGAGGCGATCGCGATCTCGAACTCGCTCCAGACGTTTATCCCCCACTTCCTCGCGTTGAGCTCGTCGAGCCCGTTCTGGCAGGGCCGCGACACCGGCCTCGCGTCGGTGCGCTCGAAGATCTTCGAGTCGCTGCCCACCGCCGGCCTTCCTTACCAACTCGAGAACTGGGGGCAGTTCCAGCGGTTCATGCGCACGTTGATCGGAGCCGGCACCATCCGGAGTATCCGCGAGGTGTGGTGGGACATCCGTCCGCACCCGGGTTTCGGAACGCTCGAGCTCCGCATCTGCGATGGGATCCCGACGCTCGACGAGCTGGCGTCGATGGTCGCTCTCTCGCAGTCACTAGTCGTATGGCTGTGCGAGCAGTACAACTCAGGCCATGACATCCCGCGCCATCAGCAGTGGACGGTGCGTGAGAACAAGTGGCGCGCGGCGCGTTACGGACTCGAGGCCGAGATCATCCGCGACGAAGAGGGAAACCTCGTCTCGCTGCGCCGTTCGGTCGCGGACATCGTCGAACGGTTGATCCCGACGGCGCGGAACCTCGGATGCGAAAGCGATCTTCTCCACCTGAACGACATGCTGGAACGCGGCACGTCCGCGACGCGACAGCGCGAGGTCTACAACGAGACGCGCGATCTCTCTTCGGTTGTCGATCTTCTGGTCGACGAGATGCGAACGGGTAGCCCGCGAGGTCTTCCGAACGAAGACCTAGCGGGTGGGGGGCCCGTGCACGGCACGCCCATGCGAGGCGAACAGCACTAACTCGTTCTCGGCGCGTTTTCTCGCGCATCGTGAGAGAAAGTCAGAAGAGAAGGTGTTCGAGCGAGATCTTGATGGCTTCTATCTCTTCTCGAACGCTATCGGGCCGGAGCAGGTCATCCCACGCGTAATAGAGCATCGTCCACCCATCCGACTTCAACGCTCGGTCGCGCCGTAGGTCGTAACGGAACTGAGCACGACCGGCGTGCCATTTGAAACCTTGCGCCTCGATCCCCAATTTGATGTCGGGGAAAGCGAAATCGATCCTGTACCTCTTGCCCTGCAACTGCACGGTCCATTGCGGAGTGGGCTGGGACGTAAGACCTTTCAGCACAGCTCGAAGTCGTGCTTCCATCCGCGACTGAAGGGACCCGTCGCGAAAGTCATGACGCAAGAGACACATCCGGAAAGCGGAACAGCCGGAGCGTCCCCGACAACAGGTCGATGCGTATTCGCCCCACAAGCGGTCCACGGTGGTCAAGCCGCGACGAAGTGCGTCTTCGAGAGCACGTTCGGCGGTGTTGGCGGCGAGTACTCCAAAGAGATCGAGGACCGTGCGGTGACCGGAAGTGATGGGGAAACCAGCGACTCGTAGGGTTTGCGGAAGGTATGGGACACGATGCACGATCACGTTGTGCAGCCTCGGAGTCCGGGGTGTGGCTATCTCTACCAAGCCGGTGGGTACACCATCGAGATCCAATAGCTGCCCCGCGGTCCGATGCGAAAAGGCGAAGCCGTCCATCGACGCAGCGACGGCGGCCAGGCGCATCTCCCACGTTTCAGGTGCGCCGGCGACCGCGTAAGCCCTAGGTTGTATGCGTCTCCAGCGGCGTGAATGCACCAGCCGGTACAGGACCCGATCGTCAAGGCCGGCCTTCAGAGCGAAGGCTCGAGGGATAACTCCATGGTTGACCCGTGCCTTGGCCTCGCAGGTGCGGATGCCCTCCTCGTGTCGTCGCACGAGGTCATGTCACCCGAGACTTTCGCGTCCCGAAGTGATCCGCGCCTCTTTCTCAGAGCGTTTTCTCGCGGATAGCGGGAGAAAGCGCGCTGAGAAGGTCTTAGGGGGTCGGGCCTAGGGCTCGCAGGTCTCCTTGACGCCGGGTTGCTCCGGTCGAGTCCAGCCACTCGCACAGAGGCACCGCGTACTTGCGGCTCGTCTGCAGCAGGTCGCGGATCTGGGCCACCGTCATCGGCCCCCTCGCCGCGATCTCGTTCCTCACGGTCGAACGTGCTTCGTCGGCGAGCGCGCGCGTGAGATGGAAATCGCCGATCCGCACCAGCTCGCCCGAGTTGACCAGCGCGCGCACCAGCTCGGGCGCTACGTCGAGCTCCTTGGTGAACGGTGGCGTGAAGCGAGCCTCGTTGAGAGCGGCCACGAGCCGATCGCGCACGGCCCTTTCCTCTGGTGCGAACGCCGCTCGGTGGCTCGTCGCCCGCACCGTCGTTCCGTCGGCTTCGACGTCGGAGGTAGTGGCGATCAACGCATCGAGAACGTCGGGTTCGATCGCAAGCGCAGCGCGGATCTCCGCGCGCGGGGCCCCCGGTTCCATCGGATGGTCTTCGTGGAACGCGGCGACCGCAGCGCGCAAGTCGCGCTGCAAGCTCTCGAGGCGCGACCCGGAGACGACGTCGGAGCCCAATCGGGTCGCGCCCTCAGGGACAGTCGCGAGACCCGAACGCAGCGCTGCTTCTTCCATGCCGAGCACTCCCTCGGCTTCGAGCAACGTTTCGAAAGCACCGGCTGCGTCCACGTCGCGCAGGGCGGAGAGCAGATCGACACGTTCGGTGTCGTCGCGTCGTGCTCTGCTCGGCAGCGGATCGAGGATCACGCCACCTCCGAACGTGAGCACGCGCCCCGCATCGCGTAGAACGAAACGATCTCCTCGTCCGAGTGGGAGAGGATCTCGCAGATAGAGCTGCGCGTACCCGCGTTCACCGGCCTGCAAGCGGTCACGCCCGAGCAATTTGACGCGCACCGGTGTTTCGGCAGACCCCACATAGAGGAGGTGGGCTCCCTTCTCCGTCAGTTCGTGCGACACGCCGGCGATGTCGGCGGCCAGCACGCGGATCTCCACGTCCACGCGGTCCGTCGGCCGCCACCGGCGCGGGGTCACGACCGCATCGCCCCTCTCGGCCCCCTGCCGGTCGAGCCCGACGAGATTCAGCGCGACCCGGTTTCCCGGCCCGATCGAGTCCACCGACTTCTTGTGACTCTGGATCGTTCTGATGCGGGCGCGCCGGCCCTCGGGGGCCAGTTCCACCTCGTCCCCGACCGACAAGACGCCTCCGGCGAGCGTTCCGGTGACGACGGTTCCCGCTCCGGCGATCGTGAAGACCCGGTCGATCCACAGGCGCGGACGGCCTAGATCGGGGGACGGCGGCGCCGCGCCGACCACTTTGTCGAGAGCATCCAGCAGCTCCGGGATGCCGGCCCCGGTGGTCGCCGAGCACGCAACCACCGGCGCATCCGCCAACGACGAGTGAGCGAGACGTTCCTTCACCTCTTCTTCGGCCCACAACAGGGTCTCGTCGTCGACGGTGTCGGACTTCGTGAGCGCGACGACGCCGTGCCGTATGTCGAGGATGTCGAGGATCGACAGATGCTCGGCCGATTGGGGCTTCCACCCCTCGTTCGCCGCGACGACGAAGAGGCATACCGTGATCCCACCCGCCCCGGCGAGCATGTTCTTGATGAAACGTTCGTGACCGGGAACGTCGATGAGCCCGATCTCGCGTCCCGACGGGAGCTGCAACCACGCGAATCCGAGGTCGATGGTGAGCCCGCGACGCTTCTCTTCCGCGAAGCGGTCGGGATCGATGCCGGTGAGTCGCTCGACGAGTGTGGACTTCCCGTGATCGACGTGCCCGGCGGTGCCGATGACGTTCACGACACCTTCTTTCTAAACATGCCCGGGATTATCCCGGCTCAGTTTAGAAAGAACGCAGTGGGGTACCGCCGCACGCATGTCGAAGCTCGTGATCCTCGACGTCGACGGGACCCTGGTCGACACGAACTATCAGCATGCGCTCGCGTGGTGGCGCGCGCTCCGTCAGAACGACATCATCGTCCCGATCTGGCGCATCCATCGAACGGTGGGGATGGGTGGCGACAAGATGATCGCGGCGCTCTGCGGCGACGATGTCGAAAAGGAGAAAGGCGATGACATCCGCGCGGCGGAAAAAGCCCTCTATCTGGCGCTCATCGACGAGGTTCAACCGCTCGAGGGAGCACGCGAGCTGATCGTCGATCTCAAAGATCGGGGACATTCGGTGGTCCTGGCCAGTTCGGCGAAGTCCAACGAGCTCGATCACTACATCGATCTCCTCGACTGCCGCGAACTGGTCGATGCCTGGACCGATTCGTCGGACGTCGAGTCGACCAAACCGGACCCCGACCTCGTCCATGCCGCGATCGACAAGGTTGAAGCCGACGAGGTCGTGATGCTTGGAGACTCTCCGTGGGACTGCAAAGCCGCGGCCC
>DASSMG010000135.1:0-2564 GCA_035688995.1 Actinomycetota bacterium | reverse complement strand
GTCGACGGCTACGACCACTCCCGCGGTGCCGCGTTCACCAGCTACGCCATCCCGATGATCCTCGGCGAGCTGAAGCGCCACTTCCGCGACAAGGGATGGGCGGTGCGCGTCCCGCGGCGGCTTCAGGAGCTCCACCTCGAGTTGACCAAGACGGTCTCGAACCTGGCCCACGACCTCGGTCGGTCCCCCACCGTCCCGGAGATCGCCGAGTCCGCCGGGATCACCGAAGAAGAAGTCCTCGAGGGTCTCGAGATAGCACAGGCCTACAACTCCACATCCCTGGATGCCCCCATCGACTCCGAGGACGGCGGCGCCACGTTCGCCGATCAGCTCGGCGCCGAGGACGAGCACCTCGAGAACCTCGAATACCGGGCTTCTCTGGCACCGGAGATGGCCAAGCTCCCGGAGCGCGAGCAGCAGATCGTGTACTTGCGCTTCTTCAAGGGGCTCACTCAATCCGAGATCGCCGATCGGCTCGGCATATCCCAGATGCACGTATCGCGCCTCCTTTCTCGAACACTGGCCCAGCTCCGGGAAGCTCTCGAGGAGTCATGAGGCCGAGGCCGGCGCACGCGGTCGTCGCGATCGCGCTCGTCGTGGCAACGGCTTGCTCGCTGGAACCGATCGACCTCGACGCGTCGATCCCACTCGCGCTCAGGACCACCATCACCGCCGCGGACGGATCGTTGCTCGCGCGGGTCTTCAAGGCGAATGCGAACCGGGTGCTCGTGCCTCTTCGGCGCGTCCCCGTGTCGCTCCAGCACGCGGTCCTCGCGGCCGAAGACGCTCGCTTCTACCAGCACCCCGGCTACGACCTGCGGAGCATCGCGCGCGCCGCACTCGTGAACCTGCGTGAAGGTGAGGTCGTCGAGGGCGGCAGCACGATCACACAGCAATACGTGAAGAACGCGTTCTTCCGCGATCCGGAGAGAACCTTCGTGCGCAAGGCGCGCGAGCTGCGACTCGCCATCGAGATCGAGAAGCGCTACACGAAGAGGCAGATCCTGAGCCGATACCTGAACACCGTCTACATGGGCGAAGGTGCCTACGGGGTACAGGCGGGGGCCGAGTCGTACTTCCACAAACACGTGACCGCGTTGACACTCCCCGAGTCGGCCACGCTGGCTGCGGTGATCAGGGCCCCCGCGCTCTACGACCCGCGGCTGCATCCCGCGCGTGCCCGCAGCCGCCGCGATTACATCCTCGGGCGCATGGCGACTCTCGACATGGTCCCCGAGCGCGCCGCGACGAAAGCGATCAAGAAACCTCTCGGCGTCGCGAAGCAGCCGCCCCCCGACTCGGTGCGAGACCCGTACTTCGTTGAGGCCGTCAAGAGAGAAGTGTTGCGGGAGCGCCGGCTCGGACTGTCCGACACGGAGCGCGCCAACGCTCTGTACCGCGGGGGCCTCACCGTTCGCACGACGTTGCGACCACGACTCCAGGAAGCAGCCGAACGCGCCGTCGACCAAGTGCTCAACCAGAAAGGTGACCCGGCGGCCGCGCTCGTATCGATCGAGCCGCGCACGGGCCGCATCGTCGCGATGGTCGGCGGTCGCGATTGGTCGGCTTCTCAGGTCAACCTCGCGCTGGGGCGTGCCGGCGGGGGTTCGGGCCGGCAGTCGGGCAGCGCCTTCAAACCGATAGACGCCGCCACCGCGATGGAGAACGGGATCTCACTCGACGAGACCTATCCCTCCAGCCCCGCGGTCTTCCATCTGGCCGACGGATCGACCTGGAGCGTCGGCAATGCCGAGGGTGGTGGGTACGGTCGCCTCTCGCTGTACGAGGCGCTGGTGCACTCGGTCAACGGCGTGTACGCGCGTCTGGCTCTGGACATCGGACCCGAGCAGATCGCGACGCAGGCTCATCTCATGGGCGTGACCGCGCACCTTCCGAACTACCCGTCGATCGCGCTCGGGTCCGCCGAGGTCAGCGTGCTCGACATGGCTACCGCTTATTCCTCGATCGCGAACGGCGGCACTTACGTCTCCCCAACGACGATCCGCAGTATCGAGACCGCCGACGGAAACGTGATCCGCCCCGAACAGGACGTGCAGCCCGGGGTCCTCGCGCCGGGCAACGCCTATCTCCTGACGAAGGCGATGGAGGACGTGATCCGGCGGGGCACCGGAACGGCGGCCGCGATCGGACGGCCTGCGGCCGGAAAGACCGGCACCACGAACGACCACGGTGATGCGTGGTTCGTCGGCTACACCCCGGATCTCGTCACGGCGGTCTGGGTCGGCTATCCGAACGGTGTGATCCCGATGACGAACGTGCACGGCATCACGGTTTTCGGTGGCACCTTCCCGGCCCTCATCTGGCGGAACTTCATGCTGGCGGCGTTGAAGAACACGCCACCGCACGATTTCAAGCTGCCGAAGTCCGACCTCGTGACGGTTCGCATCGATCCGGTGTCCGGTCTTCTCGTCGCGCCGTGGTGCGAACCGGGAGTGAAACGACGGATGCTGCGGCAATTCGTTCCAACTACTACTTGCCCGCAGCCACCGATCGTTACCCCATCACCGAGTCCCAGCGAAGACAAAGGCAAGAAACCGCGCGGC
>DASSMG010000134.1:0-4780 GCA_035688995.1 Actinomycetota bacterium | reverse complement strand
GCAACCATCTGAATGTATGAGTCCCCTCAGCAGCAGACGGGGGTAATGCTGCGCGATCGATTCTTGCCAAGGGGCCAGCCTGATCTCTCGTAGGTGCTTGGGCCCGGCACCGTGTTGCGGAAAAACGCACGGCCAGTGTTTCCAGAGGCTAGTGATGTAGATGCAACCTTGGGACTGAAGGAAACCCGACGTGGAGTTTCCGCTCGGCGAGTAGACGTCCGATCGCCTCGTTACATTCCGAGATGAGGCCTATGTACTTCTGATCCTGGGCGATGCTCAGTCGATACACGCCTTTTGGACACCGGGCGATATGCCCATCGCCGAGATACAGGCCCAAGAGGTAGGCATAGGCGCGCTCGTCGACGCGACCGCTTCCACAGAAGGGGCAGGCAGCTTCTCCCGGGGAGAGCCGCTGTTGCAGGGTTGCGTTGGTCAAGCCGGCGGCGGCCCGCTTACGCCAATCTCGGACGGTGGTGCGCGAGATCCCCGTTAGGCGCTCGATCTCACAGTTGTTGAGACCCCAGTCGACGTAGAACCTCACCAATTCGAATTCGCCGCGCGAGCGGGTCACGACGACCATCCGCGATCGAGATGAGACATGAGAGAAACGTAGGCAATAGGTGTGACATAAACGGCGGATCGGGCGCTCGCGCACCTATACTTCTTGGCCCCATGGACGTTCATAAGAGTCTCGCCCAGGTCGGCGATCGCATGACGAAAGCGCGCGAGGAGTTGCGCATCGTCGAGGAACAGATCCTCTTCCAGATGGACGTGGTCGAGGAGACGAAGACGCGCATGCTGGTAGCCGAGACGCCGCTCGCCGATCGCGAGCACCGGATCGCGGCCGAGGACTTCGCGCGCCTACAGACGGAGCGCACGCGCGTCATGGACGAGATCGTCGAGCTGCAACGGGAGCAGGATCGCCTGTTGGACCTGATGCTCTCGAGCCCCGCGTAGCGAGTCATGTCCGACGCGCAGCGCAAGCCCAGGATCCTTATCGCCGAAGACGAGGCGATCATCCGGCTCGATCTCAAGGAGATGCTCGAAGAAGAGGGTTTCGAGGTCGTCGGTGAGGCCGCGGACGGCGAAGCGGCGATGCGTCTCGCCCGCGAGAAGGACCCCGACCTGGTGATCATGGACATCAAGATGCCGGGCGTCGACGGGCTGACGGCGGCCGAGAAGATCGTCGACGAGGATCTCGCTGCGGTCCTGATCCTGACCGCCTTCTCGCAGAAGGATCTCGTGCAACGAGCTGCGGAGGCGGGCGCGATGGGCTACCTGGTGAAACCGTTCCAGCGCTCCGACCTGATGCCGGCGATCGAGATCGCGCTCGCGCGCTACGAACAGATGGGCGCGCTGAAGAAAGAAACCTCGGACCTCGGCGAGCAGCTCGAAACGCGCAAGGTCGTCGACAGAGCCAAAGGCAAGCTGATGGATCAGCGATCGATGAGTGAAGCCGAAGCGTTCAGGTTGATCCAGAAGCGCGCGATGGACGAGCGCCGGTCGATGAAGGACGTAGCGGAAGAACTGCTCGCGTAGTGGTCACGCGCACCATCTCGACGGTCGACTACCACACGGCGGGAGAGCCGTTCCGCATCGTCACCGGCGGCGCCGGCCCCCTCGTCGGCCGAACGATCCTCGACAAGCGCCGTTACGCGGCGGCCGAGCTCGACGACATCCGCAAGCTCCTGGTTCACGAACCGCGCGGTCACGCCGACATGTACGGCTGTTTCGTCACCGATCCGGAGGACGACGATGCCGACATCGGTGTCGTGTTCTTCCACAACGAGGGTTACAGCACCGCGTGTGGGCACGGCACCATCGCACTCGTCACGTGGGCGATCGAGAGCGGCACGGTGCACCGCGCCGGAGGCCCCCATGTGACGGTCGTCGTCGACGTTCCCTCGGGGCGCCTGCCGACGACCGCGCGGGTCGAGAACGGGAAGGTCACCTCGGTGCGGTTCCGCAACGTCCCCTCGTTCGTCCTCCGCGACAACGTGAGGGTTCAGGTAGACGGCAGAGAGATCTCCGCCGACGTCTCCTTCGGCGGAGCGTTCTACGCGTCCGTGGATGTGGCGTCGCTCGGTCTGACCGTGGAACCGCGCCATCTCAACCGGCTGATCGAGTTGGGACGCAAGATCAAGACTTCGATCGAAGCCGCGACCGAGGTGGCCCATCCGCTCGAACCCGAGCTGCGCGATGTCTACGGCGTCATCTTCTACGAGCACCTGGCCGAGAAGGAGGGCCACGTCCACCAACGGAACGTGACCGTCTTCGCCGATGGGGAGGTCGACCGGTCCCCGTGCGGCAGCGGGACCTCGGCCCGGCTCGCCCTCCTGGACGCCGAGGGCAAGCTCGAACGAGGGAAGAACCTGCTCCACGGCGGGATCGTCGGGACCGAGTTCGTCGCTCAGGTCGTCGGCGACGCCGAGGTGGCCGGGCGCCCCGCGGTGATCACGGAGGTCGAGGGGAGCGCCTACCTGACCGGGCGCCACACCTTCGTTCTGGACCCCACCGACCCGATCGGGACCGGTTTCCTTCTGCGCTGAGGTTCTTTGGGTTCCCCTCAACCCAAAGAACCGGCCCCCTCTGCGACCGTGGTAGTAGAGGCGCCGCCGTGCGCCCTGGGCCGATGCACAAGACCGGGCGGTGTCATTGGACTTCTAGGGGCGGGTCGGTAAACTAGCGCCGCTTTCGCAGGATCTTGCGAAGCGTCATCAGCTGGGAGCCCGCCGCGATGGCTGTGGGTCGGAAACCGTAAGGGGGAAGTGCATGAGGAGAACGAGGTCCTTTTACCTCGTAGCGCTCGTCGCAGCGTTCGCGCTGCTCGGCGCCGCCTGTGGTGGCGGAGACAACGACACCAACGCCGGCGGCGACAACGGCGGCGACACGAACTGCACCTGGACGATAGCCACCATGGGTGCGCTGTCCGGTGACTACGCATCGGTCGGTCAGCCGATCGCCGACGGTATCGAGTACGCGGTCGAGCAGGCCAACGACGCAGGTGACCTGCAGTGCGAGCTGAAGTTCACGTCCGAGGACAGCCAGGGCGACCCGAACCAGGCTCCGGCACTTGCCCAGAAGATCGCCGGCGACGACACCGTCGTGTTCTGCGCCTGCCCGTACTTCTCGGGTGAGACGCTGGCAACCGGTGACATCTTCAGTTCTGCCGGTCTTGCTATCTCCGGAACCGGTACGAACGAGACGATCGACGAGCAGGGCTACACCACCTGGTTCCGTGCCGTCGCACCGGACAACATCCAGGCCGAGGTCGACGCCCAGTACATCCAGGCTCAGGGCGCCAAGGCCGTAGCCGTCGTCCACGACAACCAGGACTACTCGAAGGGTCTCGCCGAGGGTGTCATCAAGAACCTCGGTGACGCGGTCGTCGGTGGCAAGGCATTCGTCATCAACCCCGAGGAGACCGACTACTCGGCGGTCATCAGCCAGATCGCAAACGCGAACCCGGACTTCGTCTTCTTCGGTGGTTACACGCCGCAGGCAGGTCCGCTCGCGAAGCAGCTCAACGAGGCCGGTGTCGACGCTCAGTTCATGAGCGACGACGGCTCCAAGGACCCCACATTCGGTGGTCTCGCCGGTCCCGCGGCCGAGGGCGCTCTCGTGAGCTGCCCGTGCGTCGACCCGCTGAAGATCGACGCGGCGAGTGACTTCGTCTCGGGCATGCAGTCCGAGTACGGCAAGAACGCGCCGGGCACTTTCGCTGCCGACGAGTTCGACGTCACGAACATCGCGATCCAGGCTCTGAAGGACTACTCCGGTGACCCCAACGACAACGCCGCCGTGCGTCAGGCCGTCGTCGAGGCGTTCCAGAACGCCGATGGGGCCCAGGGTGTGGCCAAGGCGTACAGCTGGACCGACGATGGTGAGTTCGAGGGTGGTCCGGAAGACATCTGGATCTACCAGTGGAGCGACAAGGACAAGAACTTCGTCTCGCTCGGCCCAGCAGCCGAGCTGCTGAAGTAGCAGTCCGAAACACGTAACAAAAAGAGGGGGACCGTAAGGTCCCCCTCTTTCTTGCCACATCGTTCTGTGCTTTCTGATAGACACTCAGCCTTGTCGGCAGCCTGACTCGCGGGGGACCGTTGGACTGCAATTGGGGATTGTTGGGACCCACCCTGGTGACGGGGATCATCCTCGGGTTCCTGTACGCGCTCATCGCGCTCGGGTACACGATGGTGTACGGCGTCCTGAAGCTCATCAACTTCGCGCACGACTCCGTTTTCATGGTCGGAGGCGTTGCCGCTTTCTACGTTTTCGGTAGGTGGCTCGGGCTGACCGGGCCGTACCACGGCATCAACCTGATCCTCATCCTGATCGGGGTCCTGCTGGTGGGCGGGATCGCTTCGGCGATCCACGCCGCGATCCTCGAGCGGGCCGCTTACCGGCCGTTGCGCCGCCGCAACGCGGCTCGGCTCTCGTACCTCATCAGTGCCATCGGTGCCTCGTTCTTCGCGACGTACCTGTTCCAGCAGCAGTTCCTGCTCGGCCCCGCCAAGCAGACCTTCCCGAGCGTCATCAACGCAGCCGGTGACAACGCCTTCCGCCTCCACATCCTGAACTCGATCGTGACCGGGCCGAAGTTGCTGGTCGTGATCGGGGCGATCCTCTGTCTGATCGCCCTGGACCGGCTCATCAACCAGACCCGCACCGGTCGCAGCATCCGGGCACTGTCCGAGGACCAGGTGGCGGCTCAGCTGATGGGCGTCAACGTCGACCGGGTCATCGTGACGACCTTCGTGGTCGGTGGGTTCTTCGGCGG
>DASSMG010000133.1:0-2033 GCA_035688995.1 Actinomycetota bacterium | reverse complement strand
CTATGCGGGGGCCGGGGTCGAGGAAGTGGCTCGGCGCAGTGCCATCGACGAGTGGTTCGTGCGTCAGATCGACCGCCTCGCGCGCTTCCGGCGCGAGCTCGACGGGACCACGATCGACGCGCTCGACGATCCCACACTGCTGGCTGCGAAGCGGCTGGGGTTCTCGGATCGCCAACTCGCCACGATCGTTGGCGCCACCGACTCCGCGATCCGCGCGCGGCGCAACGACGCGGGGCTACGGCCGGTCTACAAGACCGTCGACACCTGTGCCGCCGAGTTCGAAGCTCACACGCCGTACCACTACTCGACCTACGACGAAGAGGACGAGGTTGTCGAGTCGGGCCGCCCGAAGGTACTGATCCTCGGATCGGGACCGAACCGGATCGGGCAGGGGATCGAATTCGACTACTGCTGCGTGCATGCGGCGTTCGCGCTGCGCGATGCCGGCTTCGAGACGATCATGCTGAACTGCAACCCCGAAACCGTCTCGACCGACTACGACACGTCCGATCGGCTCTATTTCGAGCCCCTCGCGTTCGAGGACGTCATGAACGTGATCGAACGCGAACGTCCCGACGGCGTGATCGTCCAACTCGGTGGGCAGACCCCGTTGAAGCTCGCCGGGAGGCTCGCGGCCGCCGGCGTTCCGATCTTGGGTACCTCTCCGGATGCGATCGACCGGGCCGAGGATCGCGAGCGCTTCGGCGCTCTCCTTGCCGATCTGTCCCTTCCACATCCGGCCAACGGCATGGCGCGCTCCTATGACGAGGCCCGAGCCATCGCGCGATCGATCGGGTACCCGGTGCTCGTGCGCCCGTCCTACGTGCTGGGCGGACGGGCGATGGAGATCGTCTACGAGGAGTCCTCGCTCGAGCGGTACATGCGCAGCGCCGCGAGCGTGTCGCCCGCGCACCCGGTTCTCGTCGACAAGTTCCTCGAAGGCGCGATCGAGGTTGATTGCGACGCCGTGTTCGACGGCACCGACCTCTACATCGGTGGTGTCCTGGAGCACATCGAGGAAGCCGGTATCCATTCCGGGGACTCCGCGTGCGCCCTTCCTCCTTTCACCCTGTCGGATCGCCAGATCGACATCGTCGTGTCCCACACGGACGCGCTGGCCCGTGCTCTCGACGTGCGCGGGTTGATCAACATCCAGTTCGCCGTCAAGGACGAAGAGGTCTTCGTCATCGAGGCGAACCCGAGAGCGTCGCGAACCGTCCCCTTCATCGCGAAGGCTACGGGGGTGCCCCTTGCGAAGGTTGCAGCCCGCGTCATGGCCGGTGCCACGCTCGCGGAGTTGCGAGCCGAAGGTCTCGTTCCGGAGCGCGCGATCGGGCACGACGGGATCGACCACGTCGCGGTCAAGGAGGCCGTGATGCCGTTCGAGCGTTTCACCGGCGTCGACACCATCCTCGGGCCGGAGATGCGCTCGACCGGCGAGGTGATGGGGATCGACAAGAACTTCGGATTCGCTTTCGCGAAGGCGGAGGCCGCCGGCGGGGTCAGGTTGCCCGTCAAGGGAACGGTCTTCATCTCGGTCTCGGACCGGGACAAGAGGTCGGCGATCTTCCCCGCCAAACGGTTACAGGATCTCGGATTCCGCCTCCTCGCAACCGCCGGCACGGCCAAGCTGCTCCGTCGCGCCGGTGTCGACGTCGAGGTCGTCCACCGGGTCGGCTCGGCTCCCACTCCCGCCACGGACGACGAGACCGTGCGCGAGACCGTCATCGACCTGATCCGGGCGGGAGAGATAGACATGATCTTCAACACCCCGTTCGGTCGCCGGGCACGCTCCGACGGTTACTTCATCCGTACCGCCGCGGTGGATGCGGGGGTGCCGTGCATCACGACGATGGCCGCCATGACGGCTGCGGTCCAGGCCATCGAGGCCCTGATCGACGGCGAGGTCGGGGTCCGCAGCCTGCAGAGCTACCTGGCGGAACTCTGATGCTCATAACGACGGGCGAGGTCCTCTCGCACAAGAAATACGGCGAGCACTATCACTCGCTCACGATCGTGACGCCGGAGATCGG
>DASSMG010000132.1:0-6550 GCA_035688995.1 Actinomycetota bacterium | reverse complement strand
ACGTGTGTCCGAGCGGCTGGCGGCGGACGGCGGGGGAGACGTCGTGTGTCTGCTTCCGGATGGTGGGTGGAAGTACCTCTCCACCGAGGCGTGGACGCAGGACATCGACACCGCGGAATCGCAGGTCGAGGAAGTCCTCTGGTGGTAGGAGCGGAACGGCCGATCGGCGTCTTCGATTCCGGCGTGGGTGGATTGACGGTGGCCCGCGCCATCATCGATCTGCTCCCACACGAAGACATGATCTATTTCGCCGACGCGGCGCGCTTCCCTTACGGCCCCCGCCCTCCCGAAGAAGTTCGCGCTTACGCGCTCGAGATCGCCGACATGTTGGTCGACGAGGGGGTCAAGCTCATCGTGGTGGCGTGCAACTCCGCAGAGTCGGCCGCCTTCTACCGACGACAGCGCCATTACGACATCCCGGTCGTTACCGTGATCGAGCCCGGGGTGAAGGCGTCCGTAACCGTCACGCGCAACCGACGGATCGGACTGGCCGCCACCGAGGCAACGGTGGCGTCGGGCGCGTACGAGACGACGATGCGTGAAGTGGCCCCCGACGTGACCCTGGTGTCGCAGGCGTGTCCGAAGTTCGTCGATTTCGTGGAGCGAGGCGAGACGGCCTCGGAGGCGCTCCTTGCGGTAGCGACCGATTACCTGGCCCCGCTCCAAGATGCCGGCGTCGATACGGTGATCCTCGGGTGTACGCACTACCCTCTGCTTTCCGGGGTTATCCAATACGTGATGGGGGATTGGGTGGTTCTCGTTTCGAGTGCCGAAGCGACCGCGACCGACGTGTATGCGACGTTGCTCGGTGCCGACCTACTCAATCGATCCGACGTCCCGGGCAAGCACCGCTTCCTGACCTCCGGAGAAGAAACGCTGTTCGGAGAGCTCGGACGGCGCTTCTTGGGGGCCGAGTTCCAGGATGTCGAACGCCGCGAGTGGAGTGCCTGAGTGGACGTAACCGTCCTCGGATCCTCTGCGATGTACGCGACCCGTGATGTGCCGGCGACGGGCTACATCGTCACTCTCGACGGCTTCCGGCTCTGGATGGATGCAGGCGGCGGCACCTGGCAACGCCTCTTATCGCTGATCGACTACCGCGACGTCGACGGGATCTTGCTCAGCCACCGTCATCCGGATCACACGATCGACGTGTTCCAGGCGTTCCACGCGCGCGCTTACGGCGTGTATGGAGCGCTCCCCCCGATCCCTTTGTGGGCCCCCGCGGAGACCGTCGATCGGATCACGACGTTCTCACCGGAGCTCAGAGAGGTCTTCGAGATCAACTTGATCGCGGCGGGGGACACCGTCGATATCGGGGGAACCAAGACGACCTTCTTCGAGATGGCTCACCCCGCGGAGACGTGCGGCGTCCGGATCGAATCGGGCTCCGAGGTTCTGTCGTACACCGCCGATACGGGCCCGGCGGCGGACCTTCACGGGCTCGCTCGCGACGCCGACCTCTTCATCTCCGAGGCAACGTTCCAGGATCGAGACCAACCATGGTGGGAGGGACACATGAGCGCGACGTTGGCGGGACGGGCCGCCCGGGAGTCGGGGGTCCGACGGTTGATGCTGTCGCATCTGCCGGAGGGCCGCGATCTGGAGACGTCGCTGAGCGAGGCTCGTCTCGCCGCCGGCGACATCGAGGTCGTTCTCGCCGAGGCCGGAACCACGACCCAAGTTGGATCGCGATGACGCGGGTTGACGGCCGCGCGCCGGACCAGTTGCGCCCGATCGAGATCGAACCGAACTACATGCCCAACGCGGAGGGATCGTGTCTCATCTCGTTCGGCGACACGCGGGTCATCTGCACGGCGACGATCGAGGAGAGCGTTCCTCGTTGGATGATGGGCAGAGGGGTCGGGTGGCTGACGGCGGAGTACTCGATGCTGCCGCGCTCGACCTCGGAGAGAGTCCCCCGCGAGGTGAACAAGGGTCGCCCATCGGGTCGTACCCAGGAGATCCAGCGGCTGATCGGACGCTCCCTGCGTGCCGTCACCGACATGTCGGCGATGGGCGAACGAACGATCTGGCTCGATTGCGACGTGCTGCAGGCCGACGGCGGGACGAGAACCGCGTCGATCACCGGGGCGTACGTCGCCACGTCCCTCGCTTTCGCACATCTCGTATCGTCCGGTTCGATGGCCGCGGACCCACTGATCGAGGCGGTCGCCGCTGTAAGCGTGGGGATCATCGACGGCGTTCCGTGCCTGGACCTCAACTATGCCGAAGACTCCACGGCTCAGGTAGACATGAACGTCGTGATGACGGGGAGCGGCCGTTTCGTCGAGGTGCAAGGAACGGCGGAGCATGGAGCGTTCACGCGCGAGGAGCTCGATTCGATGCTGGCGCTGGCGGAGACCGGGATCCGTGAGTTGGTCGCACGTCAGGAGAGCGTGCTCGCGCCGTCATCGACGTGAGAGCCATCTTCGCTTCTCGGAACCCACACAAGACCGAGCAGGTAGCGGTCCTACTGCCGGAGATCGATCTCGTTCCGCTCGATGAGATCGCGCCCGATCTCGAGCTGGAGGAGCCGTTCGACACGTTCGAGGAGAATGCGTTCATCAAGGCCCGAACGGTGACGGCGCGGACGGGCCTACCCGCTATCGCAGACGATTCCGGCATCGAGGTCGACGCGCTCGGTGGTGCTCCGGGTGTGCGCTCGGCGAGGTACGCCGGTGACGGTGCCACCGATCGCGAGAACAACGCGAAGCTCGTGAACGCGCTGAGGGACGTGCCGGAGGACCTTCGCTTGTGCCGTTACCGATGTGTGGCGGTGTTCGTGTCGCCCGGCGGGCTGGAGATAGCAACTGAAGGCTCCTGCGAGGGACACGTTGTGCTCGAGGGGCGGGGCAACCTCGGATTCGGTTACGACCCGCACGTGGTTCCGCGCGGCGAGACGCGGACGATGGGCGAGATACCGCTCGACGAGAAGCTCCGTTTCAGCCACCGCGGCCGGGCCTTCCGCGCTCTACGCGACGAGCTCAAGACACTTCTCTGAGAGGTTCCTTCCAGCCCGGACACGTTGCCTGAAGGATCTCGGAGACCTGTTGAAGGGCCCCCGGTGCCGCGGTCAGTGCCGAACCGTCTCGGTCATCGCACCCGCTGCCGTCGATCCGGGTCATGGTGGCCCCCGCTTCGGTCACGATCGGCTCGAGCGCGGCGATGTCCCACAACGACACGATCGGTTCCATCATGAAGTGCGCGGCGCCGCGTGCGACGAGCACATGTCCCCAGAAGTCCCCGAACCCGCGCGCCCGCCACGAGCGCTGCACCAATGCCGCGTGAAACTCATCCAGTCCGATGGACGCGAAGGTTTTCTCGTCGCCGTAGAGGTAGTGGGCGTCGTCGAGAGAAGTGAGCGGCTCGACCGAGATCGTCTCGTCGTTGCAGCGAGCCCCCAGACCCACGGCCGCGTCGTACGTCTCGCCCAGAGCGGGAGCGTGAGCGACCCCGACGACGTTGCGCGCCTCGATCCGTAGCGCGACGAGCGTGGCCCACACCGGGATCCCCCGCATGTAGTTGTGCGTTCCGTCGATCGGATCGAGGACCCACGTCGGTGCCCCTTCTTGGGGCGGTCCGCCCCCGGCCGCGGTTAGGCCCTCTTCTTCACCGAGGATGTTGTGATCGGGCCACGCTCTTGCGATGCGAACCCGGAGCTGCGCCTCGACCGCCCAGTCCGCCTCGGTGACCCAGGTGCCGTCCGATTTGCGTTCGTGGCGCGGGTTGTGCCCGAAGTGACTCATCGCGATGCGCCCGCCGAGCTCGGCTATCTGACGCGCGAACGAAAGAGCTTCCCTGACGTCTTCCATGCTCCGCGAGGGTAGCGGGGCCGGCTACGGAAGCTTCAGCTTGTTCTCGACCCACCACTCGTTGTGGCACGCACGGCACACGAGCCGCATCCACCCACCCGGGACGCAGATCATGTCCACGTTCTTGCTGCCGCAACTCGAACAGGTCGAGAGGATCTTCAGCTCATCCTTCGTCTGCTGTGGCACGTCCCTCTCCGTTCCCCGGTGCCTGTACTGCTTATATCGGCACGATCTGCTCTGCCGATTAGGGCTGGGCCGGGTGACTAGTCCACGCCACGCGGTTTTCCACCCGATTTAGCTATTTAGAACGCAATGTCCGATTCGTAGCCTCGGAGGACCGGAAAGAACTCGAGGGGGCGGATCGTGATCGCAAGGTTTCTCAGGTTGCTCGTCGCACCGGCCGCGGTTGCGGTCGTGGCCGTTGGGTCGTCGAGTGGTGGGGCGGTGACCCTTCCACCGCAGGTCCCTCCCGTGGCCGAAACGCACACTCACGGGGCCGACGGTCTGTGGCTCGACCATCCGCAGCACGGTGACGCCCCCGCCGCCGCTCCTTACGACGTCGACGCGCACGCGCCGTGGAATGCGTCGGACTGGGATGGGAAGTCGTTCTCGGTCGATCAACCTGACCTCTCGACCCTGCCGCAGTTCCACGCGATCTATGTCTATCCAAAGAACGGAACGAACCGCTTCGCTCAGTTCGCGGCGATGTTCCAGGCCGACACGGAACAGGCGTCGGCGAGGCTGGCCGCCCTTTACAACCGCGCGATCAGGTTCGATTACAGAACCGGCGACTGCTACGGAACGCCGGGCAAGCCCTGTCTGGACATCACCGTTTACAAGAGCAAGAGCACGGCTCGGCAACTCGACGGGAGCGCCGCGTGGAGCAGCATCTATCGCGAACTCTCGGGTGTCTTCAAAGCGCCGAACAAGAAGTACTTCGTCTTTCTCGACACGACGAACACCTACGCCTGTGGTCAGGGAAACCTCTCGCAGGACACGCAGCGCACCGCAGCCAATGCGAACGAAGGTCGCACGCAAGCGATCGTGTATCGGCCGTACGACGCGAACAATGGGGAAGGTGGATTCTGCCGGGGGCGCACGTTGATGCACGAGTTGGGCCACAACATGGGAGCGCTGCAGAAAACGGCTCCACATGCATTCGACGGCGCACACTGCAACGACAGCGCCGAAGACGTGATGTGCTACACGTCGCAGACGTCGAACGACACGGGAAGCTACAGCTTCGACTACAACAACGACGATTACTGGGACCCCATCGCGAACCCGGCGTTGGGATCCACCGCGAAGCTCCCGTGGTGGACGGTCAACCTCAGCAGGTACGTCTGCCCCGTCGGTGGCGATTGTTCATCGCCGAACCAGCCGGAGTTCTAGATCCCGAAATCGTCACAAATCGGATAGTCCGGCCGGAACGAGAGCCGATGGTCCGGACCTCGTCCGAGCATTATTAATGTCGCATCACGACCATGTGGACGAGGGGGTCATCAATCTCGGGTCGGGTGCGGTGGAGGAAGTACCTACCCTTCCCGTCGGCCGACCGGTAGCGTCAGCAAGACCCAAACGGCCACGAGGAGGTTCGAGTGCTCAGCCTGGACGCGCGGTTCCTGGTCAAGATCGTCGTGGGCTTCCTAGCTGCTGCGGCAGGGATCGTGGTGGCGGCTCGACCTGCTCACGGCGCCGAGGTCGTTCGTTCCTGCAACGTCGTGACTTGCGATCCCTATCTCTATTTCACGGCCGACCGGGGAGAGGCCAACTCGTTGCAGACCGGGTTTAGCCGGCCCCTAGGGCAAGACATGCAGTACTGGATCGGTGACGAGAACAACCAGATCCGGTTGGGTAGGGCCGAGGGCGTGTTGCGGGGGAACGGATGCCATCACCCGGAGCCGGGGGAAATAACCGATGTGGATCCGGACCTCCCCAGGAGCCACGTCGTCGGATGTCGCTGGGGCTCGGATGGTCGGGTGATCTTCAGACTGGGCGACGGCAACGACGACACCGGCTTCGGTGTTGCCGGGCGCGGGATCGTGTACGGCGGTGACGGACGGGACATCTTGTCCGGAACTCCCGATCTCGACGGGGGTGACGGAGCCGACAAGCTCATGGGCGAAGAGGCGGCTCAGGATCTGAACGGGGGCCCGGGCAAGGACACGCTCAACGGCAGCGACGGGCCCGACGACCTCCGTGGTGGGGACGGCTTCGACACCGTGGATTATTCGTTCGAGTCGCGCGTCCGGGTCACGGTCGGGGACGGCGACAACAACGATGGTGGTGTCTGCGACTCCCACGAGCGAATCAACGATTCGTGCACGGGCGCTTCGTTCGGGCGTGGAGATGAGGTCTTCGGTGACGTCGAGCGAGTGATCGGAACCAGCGGAAACGACGTCATGTTCGGTAACGGCAGATCGAACACTCTCGAGGGCCGAGCGGGGGACGACCGGCTTCGAGGCGGCGGGGGAAACGACACGCTGTGGGGAGGCGGGTACTCCATCGGATCGGAGGGCAAGGTCGGCTACGGTGGGATAAATGACCTGGACGGCGGCGAGGGAAACGATCGGCTGATCGGCGGGTACGAGAGCGACACGCTCGTCGGGGGTCCGGACGACGACCAGCTCCTCGGAGATCAGCTCGAGAACTCTGAAGGCACCGATTTCCTGAACGGCGGGGGCGGTAACGACCTTCTCGACGGCGGCGATGAGGCGTTCAGACGTGACGGGTCG
>DASSMG010000131.1:0-3045 GCA_035688995.1 Actinomycetota bacterium | reverse complement strand
TTCGTGGACATGTCGAATCCGGCTTCACCCAGTGCGTCCAGCAGGTTCCGGTCAAGGTGCAGTACCGCACCGCCGGCACGTGGGTTACGCGCAAGTCCGACACGACGAACGATCGTGGTGTCTTCAAGGTGCTCGTGCGTGACACGGTCGGTCGCTACCGTGCGGTGGCTCCGGTCTTCCACATCACGGACCAGCAGGCTGGCATCGACCACGTCTGTGACCGGGCGAAGTCGCCTCGGAAGCGTCACCACCACTAAGCGACAAGCAGTGACTCGCTGATCTAAGCGAGAGCAGTAAGGGACCGGCCCCCGCGAGGGGGCCGGTCCTGTTTTTCGGCACTAACGGAAAGAGCGGGACACGAGTGCGACGTTTCGGGATTCGGATGGGGCGAGCTCTCGTTGTCGTCGTCCTGACCGTTGGCGCCTTCTCAATCCCCGCTGCACCCCAGGCGAGCGCCGCGGATCTGACCTACTCGAGCGAGCACTTCTCGATCACCTGGTCCAACGATCCCGCGTCGGGCGACGCGCCGAATCTGGACGATGCCGACGCGGACGGGATCCCGGATTCCGTGGAGCGAGTCGTCGAGGCTTTCGAGCGGGCGCGTGCCTTCGAGATCGACGCGCTGGGCTACCTGGCTCCGCCGGTCGACGACTCCTATCCCCTGTACGTCGCGTTCGCGGGTGGCGGTGGTGGGTACACGCGTCTCGCGCCCGGAGGGAATGGGGAATCCCGACCGTCGTACACGGTCGTCCCACCGGACCTGTTCCGGGCTACGACGCCGCAGATATCGATCGACATCTTTGCGGCACACGAGTACTTCCATGCGATCCAGAACGGTTACAACGCGCATGCCGAAGACTGGGTGGCAGAAGCGACCGCCACATGGGTTGCCGCCCTGTACAACAACTTCGACCCGCGCGCGCTGGGCTCGTTGCGAGGTTTCGTTCCTTACCCCCGTCTGGGTCTCAGCGCGGGCAACGGCATTCACGAATATGGAGCGTTCACCTTCTTCGAGTTCCTTGCCGAGTCACTCACCGGATCGTTCGATCCCGCGGTTGTGCGCGAGCTGTGGGAAGCGATGGCTTCACCGGACGCGATCCCGTCCGCTCCGATGCTCGGCGCCGAGGCCGCCATCGTTCAGGTCGTGGACTCTCACGGCCGCTCGCTTCCCGACGCGTGGACGAGTTTCGTCCAATGGGAGTGGCAACTGACTCGTTACGCGCATTCGGCTGCGTATCGCGCTGCGCTCAGCGGGGTCGCGTGGCCGCGCGTCTCCAGCCTCACGCGCGTCAAGAAGGACTCTTGCCGGCTGTCGGCCGGCGATCCACCGGGCGGTCTCCCTCCACTGTCGTCCGATTACCTGGGGCTCGTCTCCGGTCCGCATTCGGCGGTTAGATCTTCGTTACTGACCGTCGTCGGGACTCCGTCGACGGTTGCGTCGATGTTCGTTCGCAGCGACGAAGGGACGGTCACGGAACAGACCCTCAAGTTCGACGTGGACGGTGTCGCGCGCGCGGAGCTTTCTTTCGGTGGGGACGCGCGTCGGATAACTCTTGCAGTCGGCAACGTCGCGACCACAGGGCCGCCGGCGCCGCTCGCATACTCACTTCGCTCCGTCGATTCGCGAGCGACGGAAGTGCCGCCTCCTGCGGGGGTCAGTGCGACCACGTATGGGACGGCGGTGACGCTGTCGGGTTCGATCTCGTGCAACGGCGCTCCAGTGCCCTTCGTTCACGCGACCCTGACGCAGACCGATGCGGTGTCGGGAGAGGCGGTCGTCTACGAGGTCGTGACGGACCCGGCCGGTAATTGGCGTCGCCAGGTCGCGCCGCAGTCGAACCAGATCTATTCGGTGGCGGTGGACGATCCGCTGTTGTCGCGCGCGGAGTCACCTCCGAAGCCGGTCGCGGTTCGCCTTCGCGTCGTGCAACAACCGTCGAGCGACCGGATCGTGCTCGGCGAGCCGATCTCGGTGTCGGGAACGGTCGACCCCGTTCACCCTTCTGCGTCGGTGGTCATCGAGTTCCGACGACCCGAACGCGACTGGCGCAGCGGTGCGCAAGCGATTGTGGACGAGAGCGGAACGTTCGAGGGGTCGTTCGTTCTCCCGGCAGCGGGCATCTGGGAGGTGCGGAGCCGCGTGACCGACACGGGCGATGCGGATCACGTTCCGGGAACGAACCCTCCGGCCTTGGTAGCCGTGAGAAGGAACCCTTAGGACCCGACCGCGAGACGGAGAAGGTCGATCTCACCCGTCGCCTTGAACACCGAGTCGCACGCCCCCTGTGGTGCGCAGGTCATGACCTCGCGGACCTTTCGCTTCGTCTTCGGTTGACGGACGAAGACGAACGACTTCGAATCCGTAGACCACGTGATGTCCTCGGCGCCCTTGCTGTCGGGGATGATGCTCCACTCGCCCGTCTTCACATCGATGAGCCCCAGCTCCGTGATCGTGTCGTAAGGACGACGAGTGTCTTTGGCAACGACCGCGATCCACTTCCCGTCCGGCGACCATTCCCCGGCGCCGAGCTGGAAGCCCGTCAGGTAGATCTTGGGGCCTTCGACAGTGAAGGGGCGGTTCGACCCGGGCTTCGTCTTGAGCAGGATGGACCTAACCGGGTTGTTGTAGAGAAGGGTCTTCTCGGTAGGTGAGATGCCCCAGACGAACTCCGGGGGCAGGTTGGGAGGTTGGGCGATCTGCTTGAAGGTCGCCCCGGGAAAGCCGAGTGCGACGACCTCATCCGTCGCAGACCTTGCAAGTACGTGATGATCGGCGGTCCACCCGACGATGCTCCATCGCCCCGCGCCGATGGCGGCGTCGCCTTCCTGCCCGGGTGGCTTCGAGGGATCGAAGACACGCACGCGGTTCGCGGCGATGCATCCCTTCGTGCCCGCGGCGTCGTCGCAGATCTGGTAGCCCGGGTCGGTGGTCACCGCTGCTACGAACTTTCCGTCCGGTGAGTAGACCGGATCTTCTCCCCGACCCAGCGTGACCGTTTCCGTCGCCTTGCCCCCGATGTCGCCCTCGCGGATTATCGGATCGCC
>DASSMG010000130.1:0-9011 GCA_035688995.1 Actinomycetota bacterium | reverse complement strand
AGGACTGTCTACACCGCGGCGGATGGTGCGCGGCGCCTCCGCCGGACGCGACGAGGGGGGCCTTTCGGCCCCCCTCACAAAGATCCGGAAAGCGGATCCTTAGACGATCTCTCGCTCACGGTCGTGGATCACGGTCGTGTTGTCACCACGGCGCGCGGCCCACGGACCCCAGAACATCATCGAGATGATCAAGCCGAGGACTCCTACGATCGTAAGGATCCAACCGGCGGTGGTCACGGAGAAATCCCCGAGGATGTAGCTCCCGTCGCCTACCGCTAGAGCAAGGATCAGACCGATGGCGATCAGGAACAAGCTGGCTCCGATGCCCATCTCACACCTCCTGTTTCGATTCTCGACGGCCGTCGGCCGTCACTCTGGAGGGTTACCCGACTACGGAGCGTGCGAAACGCTCGCCGGGATCCCGACGACGCCGCCGCCGGCGACCCGGTCCTCGATGACCGCCCGGGCGGCGTTGCGTCCCGGCGCACCGCAGACGCCGCCCCCGGGGTGCGTTCCGGACCCGCACATGTAGAAACCGGGCAATGGGGTCCGGTGTCGATGCCACGTCGTCGCGGGCCTCTTGTCGAAGAGCCAATCGGGCAGTAGCTCGCCGTGAAAGATGTTTCCGCCGGTCAGGCCGAATCGTTCCTCGAGGTCGGGGGGGCCGAGAACCAAGCGGTCCTCGACGAGATCGGTGAGGCCCGGCGCGTATTCCTCGAGCGTGGCCAGGACGAGGTCGCCGATCTCGTCGCGACGCGACGCCCAATCCCCCTCGGCGAGCTCGTACGGCACGTATTGCGCAAAGATCGAGAGCGTGTGTTTCCCCGCAGGGGCGAGCTCGGGTTCGGTCGCGGTTTGGATCCACGCCTCGCAGAACATCTTTCGGGCCGGCCGTCCGGCCGCGGCGTCGGCGCACGCCTCCTCGAGGTAATCGATCGACGGCGAGATCGTGATCGTTCCGAGATGCTCGGGTCCCGGGCTCGATGCGTCGCTCATCCCCGTGAACCTCGGTAGCCCTCCGAGAGCGCAATTCACCTTCACCACCGTCCCCGATGACGGAAGGAGATCGATGTCCTCCGCGAACTCGGTGGGCATGCGCGCGTCCTGAAGCAGCTTCAGCGTCCTCTTCGGGTCGGCGTTGCTGAGAACGACCGGCGCGTCGATCTCCTCACCCGATGCCAGAACCACGCCGGCGGCGACCCGCTTGGTGTCGAGCTTCACCGCGGCGACCTCCGCCTCGGTGCGGATCTCTCCACCCGCGGCACGGAGGATCTCGGCGAGTTGCTGCGTGATGGCGCCCATCCCACCGCGAACGAAGCCCCACGCTCCGGGCTCCCCCGCGGCTTCACCGAACGCGTGGTGAAGGTAGATGTATGCGGTTCCGGGCGTTCGAGGGCCGGCCGCCGTCCCGATGATCCCCTGGGACGCCGTGAGGCCGCGCATCACATCGGACTCGAAGTACTCCTCGCAGGGTTCGGCGATGGATGCATCTACCGTCTTGGCGAAGAGTTTCTCGACCTCGGACGCGCGGAACGCCCGGCGCGCTTGCTTGCGAGTGGCCGGAAACGTCAGTAGTGGACGCAACCGGCGAGAGGCCTCCTCGAACAGTTCGATGAACCGTGGATACGCCTCGGCATCCGGTTTCGACACCTTGGCGATCTCGTCGCGCCGCTTTGCGGGGTCGCGCCACATCGTCAGTCCGCCGCCGTCGCGGAAGGGGACGAAAGACTCGGGATCCTTCGCGCGGACGTCCAGCTTCAGTCCCAGGTCCTTCACGATCCCGGGCAACAGCAGCGACAAGGAATAGGAGGCGGTCGAGATGCGGAATCCGGGGAACAACTCTTCGGTTACGCAGGCGCCGCCGATCCGATCGCTGCGCTCGACGACGACGACGCGGAACCCGGCTCGAGCGAGGTAGCAGCCCGACACCAACCCGTTGTGCCCCGCGCCGATAACGATCGCGTCGTACGACATCGGTACCTCCGAGCGCGTCGCGAAGACGCGAGTGGATAACTGGACCAAGGCAGGCTACCGTGGGCCCATGGCTCTTTCGGCTTTCTGCACGAAGTGTCGGCGAACCGTCTATATAGAAGAAGGCGATACGGCCGAATGTCCGGTCTGTTCGTCGCCGCTCCTCGAGGCGACGGATACCGCCGACGACGACGGCGTGAAAGAGGCTCAGGCCGGAGGTTCGTAGTACGAGGCCGAGACCGCTCGGCCGTTTTCAACCACCACCGTTGTGATCGAGCCCGTGCGCGGCAGATTCCGGCGAAGCCACGGCGGGCCCCACGCTTTCGTCAACGACTGACGCGCCACGACCACCGGTGTCTGGTGCGTAACGATCACGACCTCGCGGCCGCCGGCGGCCTCGACCGCATCGCCGATCGCGCCGTCGACCCGGCTCTTGATCTCTGCGAACGACTCGCCCCACGACGGTCGTAGGGGGTTGCGCAGCGACCACCAATGTCTCGGTGACCGGAAGAAGGCCGCCATCGTCCGGCCGACGCCTTCCAGCGTCGTTCCGCTTTCGATAAGACGCTCGTCGGTGACGATCTCCAGGGAGTGGCTCTCGGCGATCGGCGCGGCCGTCTCCTGCGCTCGTTCGAGTGGGCTCACCCAGATCGCCCCGATGTCGTTCGTCGCGAGATGCTCGGCTGCAGCTTCGGCCTGGCGCGCCCCTCTCTCCGAGAGGTGATAACCGGGCAAACGCCCATAGATCACGTTCTTGGGATTGGCGACCTCGCCGTGACGAATGAGATGGATCGTGGCATCCATGAGTCGAGAAGGGTAACGACCTCCGGCTGTCGATAGTCTCGCCCCATGCCAGACATCGTTCTGTTCGGCGCCACGGGCTACACGGGGAGGCTGACCGCGCAAGCTCTGGCGCGCCGCGGTGCCGACTTCGCGATCGCCGGCCGTAACAAGGCGAAGTTGTATGCGCTGGCCGATGAGGTGGGCGGCCCCGAGGTGCGTGTCGCCGCGGCCGGCGACGTGGACGCGTTGTCCGCCGCTCTCGAAGGAGCCCGAGCCATGATCACCACGGTCGGCCCCTTCGAGAACCTCGGAGAAACCGCCGTTCAAGCCGCGTTGAGGACCGGGACCAACTACATCGACTCGACCGGGGAAGGATCCTTCGTCGACCGGCTACTCGCCCGCGACCAGGAAGCGCGCGACTCGGGGATCTGCATGGCTCCGTGCATGGGCTTCGACGAGGTGCCCGGTGATGTCGCGGCGACTCTCGCCACCGAAGAGATGTCGGCCGCGGACCTCGTTCTTACGTATGCCATACCGACGACGGCCTCGACGGGAACGCTCCGCACCGTCCTCGCCATCATGACGAAGCCGGGCCCGTGGATCGAGAACGGACGACGGGTTCTGATCGAACCCGGTGGCCCCACGCGCTGGGCCCCCATGCCGCAGCCGCTCGGACCGAAACCTTCGATGGGCGTCCCGCTCGCCATCGGACGACTCGCTCCCGAGCACCTCGACCTCGCGGGACTGCGTATCTATGCGACCGCGGGAACGCTCCAGAGATACGGGTTGCGATACGCACTGCCCCTGTTCGCTCGCGCCCTCGAGACGTCCTGGGGAACGTGGGCGCTCGAGAAAGGATTGGGATTCTTGCCCGAGGGGCCCGACGAGAACGCCCGCTCCGAGGGCCGGTGGACGATCCTCGCCGAAGCGTCGGACGGCAAGGAGTGGCGCAACGTCTCCCTCATAGGAACCGACGTATACGGGCTGACCGCCGAGTGCCTGACGAGCGCTGCGATCAAGATGTCCGAGGACGGCTTTTCGAACCCAGGCGTCCACGCACCGGTTGGGGCGGTCGGACTCGAAACTCTGCAGAAAACCCTGATCGACTTCGGAGTGTCGATCGAGACGTACGAACCCCGCCACTAGAAGGAGGCCTCTTGGGAGCTCGACTCCAGTTCGCGAAGGTGATCGACCGGCAGTTGTTCTACGAGCGAGGGGCGCGGATCCACCCGGCGCTCGAGAGTCAGGTTCTGATCAACGACGAGCCCGGAGACGCGGCCGCGTTCCTGGTGATCCGAGGGTGGAGTGACGACCACGGGACCTTCACCGAGCAGTGGCGCATCGAGACGCCCGGAGGGACGACCGTCTACGAGAGCGCTCCGCGCGAGCTGCACCTGGCGACGACGGCCCACACCGAGAGGCTCGAGGACGAGGTCGCCGACCTGAAGTTCGAGTACGCCGCCGACGATTACTCGGTCGTCTTCACGCTCGACGACAACGAGGTGGCACGGGTCGGCTTTCCCGTCGCCACCGGTCCGTCGGAGGACGGAGCCCGGGCCTGACGCGCGGCGTCACCCCGTAGGAGTTTTAGGAGGGCGGGAGTCTCCGACGCGCGGGCAGTGCGTCGGATGGCTGCGGCGGCGAATGCGACTGGACCCCCGCCCAACCCAAATATTGCGACGACCCGAGGCGCTGCTGCCATAGCACACGCGGGCTATCTTTTCGGCCCCCCGGCAACGTCACAACTTGGGCATATCTCCCAGAGCACGCGCTGTAACCGCGGCGGAACCCCTGCGTCTAAGGCCTCGCTGTGGACGGGTTGGCCGTCCCACTAGCTGGAGGTGGATAGGTGTACGAGTTCGCGATCGTGGTCCTGCTCGGCATCGGCGTTTTCAAGGTCATCGACATGCTCAACGAGTACGTGGACCTCACGAAGGTCCAGTCGATCCTGACCATCGCGCTCGGTGCGATCGTCGCGTGGGGTCTGAAGTTCTCGCTGTTCGCAGCGTGGAACGTCCCGGTACGCAGCGAGACCCTCGGTTACATCGGCACGGGCCTCATGCTCGCCGCCGCCGGTTACGTAACGCCGAAGGTTCTCGAGCACGTCGCCGAGGTCATCGGCCACCGCAGGGAGTCGCATCCCCGAGCCGCCTAACCTCAACCCACCGTTCTTTCTGAACAGGCCCGATCATCGGGACCGGTTGGAGAGAGAACACGAGGAAGGCATAAGGAGCCCCCGGATCCCCGGGGGCTCCGTCGCGATTACCTAAGATTGCCCGGACATATGACTTCGCTCATGCCCTTCAGGGGAGCCGAACGCTGGCTGACCGTTGCGCGCACCGCGACGGTCGTCCTTCTCGCGGTCATGGCGGCAACCGACTCGCCGTGGCATACGTCGGCGGCCCGGACCGTCGCCTGGGTCACGGTGGCCGCAGGTGCCCTGGGAACCCTGGTTCTGTGGGGATGGGCACGCGGGTCGCGCGCCGGCGAGATCGCGGCACGCGTCGACGTCGTGGGGTTCCTTCTCGACATCGTCGTGGTGACCGGCCTCGTCGCGAGCCTCGCGTGGCCACTCCCACTCGTCGCCGTGACCGCTCTGGCGGTCCCGGCGAGCGCGTACCTCCGCTACGCCGGTGCGCGGAGACGTTGGGGCCACGCGCTCGCCGCGGCGAATGCAAGGGCCGATCGCCTCGTGGAAACCGATCGGTTGAAAGACGAGTACATCGCGGTCACGTCGCACGAGATCCGCGGACCGCTCAGCGCGATCATCTCGGCGGTCGACACCGTGAGATCGCGCTGGGACAAGATCCCACCGGACCGGCGGGACCATCTCCTCGAGATGGTTTTCCTTCAGGGCCGTGAGCTCGACAGGCTGGTGCAGGACCTGATGCTCTCGGCGGAGATGCAAGGGGGCGGACTGACCCTGCAGCCCGAGTGGGTCGATCTGCAGCCCGTGATGGATCGAGCCCTCGATGCCGCGGCCTCGAAGCGCCGTGCCCATCTGCTCGAAGTCTTCATCGAGCCGCTGCGGGTCGAGGTCGATCCCTACCGCCTCTCGCAGATCGTCCGGAACCTCGTCGAGAACGCCTATAAGTACACCCCCGATCGCACGCGCGTCGCGGTCGGCGCACACGCGCATAACAACGGGATCCTGCTCGAGGTCGCCGACGACGGTGACGGAATCCCCGAGGACAAACGCGGTCAGCTCTTCGAGGCGTTCAGCCGGATCGAAGAGACCGCGGCCGGCAAGGAGGGAGTGGGTCTCGGCCTCTACGTCGTGAGCCAGCTCGTGGCCGCGATGGGGGGCCGGATCGACCTCGCCTCCTCGTCGAGGGGAACGACCTTCTCGATCTACATCCCGTGTCCCATCGACAACCTGGGCCGCCCCCAGATCGGGCTCGTGCGCGACGACCACCCTGCATCCGGCGAAGGCTAGTCTCGGGGTCAACAAGACCGCTCTTCGCAAGGAACCCAGGGAGGCTCACGTGCCGAATGCAACCGTCGATGGAGTCACGATCAGCTACGGGGACGGTGGGGGCGATTCGACGCCGGTGGTCCTGCTGCACGCGTTCCCCTTCAACTCGCAGATGTGGGAACCGCAGCTCCAGGGTCTCGGAGACCGGTTCCGATTCGTAACTCCAGATCTCGCCGGTTTCGGAGCGTCGGACGCGCCCTCCAACCCCGAGGACTACTCGATGGACCGCTTCGCGGACCAGGTCAAAGCCGTGATCGACGCACTCGGCGCCACCGAGGTCATCCTTGGGGGGCTCTCGATGGGCGGTTACGTCGCGCTCGCCTTCATGAGGAGATATCCCGATGTCGTGAAGGCCCTCGTTCTCGCCGACACCCGCGCCGAAGCCGATCCTCCCGAGGGCAAGGACAAGCGCACCTCGCAGCAGGAGCTGGTGCGAAACGAGGGCACGGCCGGGCTGATCGAAACGCTCAGCGGGGCGTTGCTGTCGGAGTCGACGCGGACCAACAGTCCGGAGGTCGTCGCTCGGGCCAAGGAACTGATGAAGAACCCCGACGCCGGCTTCGTCGGTGCACTCGAGGCGATGAAGAACCGGCCCGACTCGACCGACGGCCTCTCGAAGATCGGCGTTCCGACCCTGATCATCGTCGGCGAGAACGACGGAGTCACGCCTCCGGACGCGGCGCGCAAGCTCCACGAACACATCGGCGGTTCCCGGCTCGTGGTGATCCCCGATTCGGGTCACATCTCCAACCTCGAAGCTCCGGAGGCTTTCAACGCCGCCTTCGGCGAATTCCTGGGGTCGCTCTAAGAACTTCCCGGAGGACGCGAAGTTCGGCGCGGCGAAATCCGCGCCCTGCCGAGGTCGCCCACCTAGGGTGACAAGGCATGGAGCACGAGCTGCTGAAGCTCTCGCCGTCGTCGGTAACCGACTTCAAGAGCTGTCCGCAACTGTTCAAGTACCGGGCGATCGACCGGCTCCCGGAGCCGGTGTCCGGGCCCGGCGCCCGAGGGTCGCTGATCCACGCGGTCCTCGAACGGATATTCGCGGAGCCTCCCGAGGCGCGGACGCCGGAGCGAGCCTTCGCGCTGCTCGAGGCGTTGTGGGCCCAGGTGAGGGACGAGCCCGAGTTCCGGCCGAGCGGCATGGGCGAGCAGGAGGAGACTGCGTGGCTCGTCGACAGCCGCGCCCTGCTCGGCAACTACTTCAAGCTGGAGGACCCCCGCAAGCTCGAAGCGAGTCGCCTCGAGTGGTGGATCGAGTACGAGCTCAAGGACCTTCACCTGCGCGGGATCATCGATCGCGTCGAGGAGCTTCCCGACGGCTCGTGGATCCTCACGGACTACAAGACGGGACGGGTGCCGGGAGAGTCCCGCGAGCTCGCCGCGTTCTTCGGGCTGCGGTTCTACGCCCTCGTTTGCTGGCGCGCTTTCGGTGTGATCCCCAAGGAGATCCGGCTCGTCTACCTGGCCGATCCCGTCGTTCTCTCGTTGAACCCGCACGAACGGATGCTGATCGCGTTCGAGCGTCAGATGACCGCCGTCGGGGACGCGGTGAAGCGATCGCTGACGACGGGCGACTGGCGCACGCGACCGTCACCGTTCTGCATGAGTTGTTCGTTCCAGGATCGGTGCCCCGCGTGGGCCGAGGCCCACGCAACGGAACAGAGCGGCACCGAAGCCTGACGGTCCCCGAACCGAGCTAGCTCTTGTTTCGCCGCGCCGACAGCGCGGCCTTGAACTCCTCCGAAGTGAAGCGCTCCGGTTGAACGCGCGCGGCGTGTTCGAGAGCGGCCTCGACGGCCGCTTCGGTCGCGCCGACGTAGGCACGCTTGTTGGCGACGACGCCGTCGCGCGGGTTCTTGAGGATGCGTGCCGCAAGGGCGCGGGCCGCGTCGACCACATCTCCGTCGGTCACTTCGTTCAGCAGCCCTGCTGCGAGAGCTTCGTCGGCCGAGATGATGTCGCCCGTGAGCAATAGCTCGGCGGCCCTGGTCGGCCCGGCAAGGGCGGTCGTGAAGTAAGCGCCGCCGGTTCCCGGGATCACCCCGAGCCCGACCCACACCTGCCCCAGCTTGGCGTTGCGGGACGCGACCCTCAGATCGCAGGCGAGCGCGAGGTCCATCCCGGCCCCCACCGCCGCCCCATTGATAGCGGCGATCACGATCGCCGACGCGGAGCGGACCGCGCGGATCATCCCCTGGAAGGTCTCGTAGAGAGAGGTGCCGATCTCGTTGGGGTCGAGCTCGCTCCACTTCTCGAGCTCCTCGAGGTCGCCCCCGGCGCAGAACGCCTTTCCGGCCCCCGTGAGGATCACGACACGCGCCTGCTCCGACGCGGCCTGGATCGCGTCCTTGACCGCACGCGCCGCGGCAGAAGACAGGGCGTTGCGGCGTTCGGGCCGTTGGATCGTGACGACCGCGATGTCGGCGTCGCCGTCGATCGAGACGTGGCTCGGGTTCCCCTCGTTCACGCCGGCAGTATCCCAGCCGAGTGGTGACACAAGCCGCTATAGGGCGACTGAGTCACCACTCGGCGGGTGGGGGACGCGAACGAGCCGCCCCTTGGGGCGGCTCGTTGAGACTTCGGTGAGTGTCTCTAGGCGTTCTTCGGGAGCATGCGGGTCATCTTGGTTCCGCACACCGGACACGCCCCCTGGGCCGCCTTGGAGCCGTTCGCCAGCTCCTTCACCTCGCCTTCGAAGTCCCGCTTCTCGCGGCACTTGACGCAGTAACCGTTGTAGGTATCCGCCATCTCACAGACTCCTTCCGCAGTTCCGGGCCCC
>DASSMG010000129.1:0-4297 GCA_035688995.1 Actinomycetota bacterium | reverse complement strand
ACCGAGGAGGGCGTGAAGAACCCCATCTATTACGCCGCCGCCGAGGTCGTCCCCGGAGACCAGACGCAGTTCTACGCCGGTTCGGCCTTCACCTACGAGCTGTGTTCGGTGTCGGGATGCTTCCCCCACGGGTTCCTCTACCCGGCCCCGCCGCTCGGTGGCGAGAACATCAAGGGCAAGTTCGTCGAGACCGACGGCAACAAGCCCGACGTCATCAAGCTGAAGGTGCCGTTCAGCATCGTCAGGAAGCGGAAGCTGCTGGAGAGCTTCTCGGCGTTCGCGTTCGCGTCACCGAGGTCGGCCAGCACGCCACCGTCGAACTCCGAGGCCGAGGCCGACCGGGTTCCGGTCCTGGTGGACGGCATCTGCTGCCGCGACGCCAAGCCGCGCACCGTTCGACACCGTCACCACTGATATTGAGCGAATTTCGGGGGCCGGGGATCACCTCGGCCCCCGTTCCGCGCCCGGACGAAGCGAGCCTTGCGCACAACACCGGACCTCCTTTCTTTGTTGCGTTGTGGTGGTACAGCAACCAAAACGCAACAAAGAACGTGGATCGCGCGCAGGAGGAGTGCGCTAGTGGGCTCCTTCGGCGGTCTTCACGGCGCGCAGCGTGCGCCACAGCACCCACAGGTCGAGCGAGAGAGACCAGTTCTGGATGTAGAAGAGATCGAAGCGCACGTAGTCGGCGAACGTCGTCTCGGTCCGGCCGCTCACTTGCCACAGCCCCGTCATCCCCGGCTTCACCAACAGGCGGTTGCGCACCCAGTCGTCGTACTGCTCGACCTCGGCCGGCAGAGCGGGCCGCGGCCCGACCAGGCTCATGTCGCCTCGCAGCACGTTCCACAACTGCGGAAGCTCGTCGAGCGAGTAGCGCCGCAGCGTCTTCCCGGCACCGGTCACCCGTGGGTCTTCCTTCAGCTTGAACAGGAGGCCCGGCCCCTCGGAGAGATGTTCGAGCTCGGCCCTTTTCTCCTCTGCGTCCTTGACCATGGTTCGGAACTTCCAACACGTGAAGTGCCGTCCGTCGCGGCCGACGCGCACCTGCTTGAAGAACACGGGCCCTTCCGAGTCCTTCTTGATCCACAGCGCCATCGCCAGAAGGAACGGTGACAGCAACAGCAGACCGCCGGCCGACCCCACGATGTCGAGGGTTCGCTTCATCGTCCGCTGCAGTTTGTCCATGCCGGTGCGACGCACGTACAGCAGCGGGACCCCGGCAACCGATTGCACGATCATGCGAGACGCCATCAGATCGAGCGTTCCCGACGTCACCTGGAGGTCGACGTCCATCCCCTGCAGTTCCCAGAACAACCGGTTCAGCCGAGCGGCCTCGAACGCCGTCGCCGCGACGAGCACCAGCCCGATGTGGTTCTCGTCGATGAGCCTCTTGAGGTCGGGGGTGCTCCCGATGATCTGGCCTCCGCCCGGAAGCTCATGCCCCGTAGGGAGGGCGTCGTCGACGAAACCGATGATGTCGTAACCGAGGTACTTCTCGCGTTCGAGCGTCCGCACCATCGTCGTTGCTTCGTGATTGGCCCCGAGCACGATCGTCCGCGTCACGTCACCGCCGCGGCGGCGCATGAAGTGCAGGACCTTCCTGACCGCGAGGCGCTCGCCTCCGACGATCACCATCCCGTCCAACAGAACGATGAACGCCCACGCGCGCGACAGCTGGAGGTTGAACGCCGAGTCCGACAGGAAGAGCAGGACGACTCCGGCGACGACTCCGTGGAACACCTGCTTGAACTCGTCCACGGGGCCGAGGACCTGCCTCGGCTCGTACAAACCGTAGAAGAAGAACAGCACGATGGCGACGGGCACCGCGATGGCGGTGATCAGCGCGTAGTCGAGCTTGGCCGCGGGCGTTTCGCCCATGATCTCGAAGCGGATGATCGACGCCACGAAGAGCGCGGTCGACACCGCGATCGCGTCGGCGACGACTCGCATCGCGATCCGCTTCGCACCGCGCCGCTGGAGCGGTTGGCGGGGACGGATCTGGACGGCGGGTTCGGGACGTGTGGTTACGGTCGCCATGTCAGCAACTAGAGGTAACCGAGCCCCCGCAGTGACTCTTCGATGAGGGCCTCCTCTTCCTCCGAGTAGGGGGATTCCTCGTCGGCAGACTTAGATGATAGAGGCGCGGTCACCTCGATCGGCTGTTTGTCGAGATGGTCCGCTGCGAACGCGTCGGTCAGGACGTGGCCGTCGAGGCCCTCGGGCACCTTCAATCCCGCCATGTACAGAAGCGTCGGAGTGATGTCCGCGACCGTTCCCTCGACCTTGCCCGCTCCACTGATCCCGTCGCCGGCGAGTACCACGATCCCGTTCGGGTGATGCACGCCGCGGGGCAGGTGCCGGAGCTCGGTGAACGGTTCCTTGTGGAAGATCTCGTCGTCCAACTCGAAGCGGTGGTCGCGCAGCACGGGCAGGACGTCGGGTGCACCGTCGAGCGCGTCACCGTGGAAGACCTCCTGCGACTTCCACACGTGGTCGGTCACCGGGTTCCCATCCGGGCCCTTGAGCTCGCGGAAGCGCCGCACGAGATCGTCCTTGAGCGCTTCGACCTCCTCGGGGGGCACCACGCCGAAGCGATCGCGGCCGCGCACGTTGATGTAGATGCCTTGCTGAGGGATCGGTGAGGCGAATGCCTTCGTGTTCGTCCAGTCGATCGCGGCGAAGGTCTTGCCTTTGGCTTGACGCGCCGCCTTGGCCGGCAGGACGCGCTTGGCCAGCGGCACCAGGGCACGCGCCGCGGCCGTCTGCATGGCTCGCGCCGCCGGCTTGACCCTGAGATAGCCCCACTGCGCCAACAACGCGTTCGTGTGCACGCTCACGTCCCACGCGGTGAAGCCGTGGTCCGAGCACGACACGACGTTGTCGTAGCGCTCGGCGACGAGCCCGACGATGTCGTCCATCGCGGCGAAGCAACGCTCGATCTCGGGACGGATCGTGCGCCCGGCCTCCGATCCGTAGAGCTCGTCGGCCGGATCCATGTAGCGGTAGTAGACGTGCTGGAGCCGGTCCGGTGCTTCGAGAACGGCGAACAGAACGTCGGGGCGCTCCTCGTCGAGCAGCCTCTTCAGAACTTCGAGTCGCTGCCGCAGCGAGTCGACGATGCGGCCGCACAGCGCGGCGTCCTTGTAGTCCGTCTCCCAGTTCGGCGAGATGTCGAGCACGTAGTCGGGGACCCACGACAGGATCTTGGCTTCGACCTCGCGGGGGTAGGCGAACCCCTTCAACCGTTCGCCGTAACCCGGCGTCATCATCCCGGACACCATCCATCCGTTCAGCTCGCGCGGGGGATAGGTGAGCGGCAGGTTGTAGACGCCGACGCGCGCTCCCTGGTCGTTGGCGATCTGCCAGATCGTCGGGGACTTGATCTTGCCGGAGTGCACCAACTCGAGGCCTTCGTGCTGCGCATGGCCCTCGATGAAGCCGTAGATGCCGTGCCGCCCGGGGTTGACGCCGGTCGCCGCGGACGTCCATGCCGGTGGTGTGTAAGTGGGGACCGTCGACTTGAGGGTCCCGGCCGCACCCCGGTCGCGCAGCGCCGCGAGGTTCGGCATGACGCCCTTGTCGATGAGCGGATCGACGAGATGCCACGCCGCTCCGTCGAGCCCTATCAGAGCCGAATTTTTCATCGGGTCACCCTATGGCCAGATGTCGTTGATGAGACGTCGTGCGGAATCGGCTTCGAGGTTCGCTTCCTCGATGATCGTGAAGCGACCGGGCCTCGTGTTCGGGGCCTCCAGTAGGACCTGCACGAGGTCGTCCGCGTCGAAGCCGAGGTCCGCCGGTTCCGTTGGGAGCCCGAGGCCGGCCAGCGTCCGGCGGAAGCGCTCGGTGTCCTCACCGTAGAGCGCCAGCGAGATCACCGTCGCGAACGCGACCTGCGCACCGTGCATGGCGCGGCCCCCGTAGAGATGGTCGATGGCATGGCTGATCTCGTGTTCCCCACCGGACGCGGGGCGCGATGTTCCCGCTTCGATCATCGCGGTCCCCGACAGGATCAGCGCGTCCGACAACCGCCGGATGAAAGCGGCGTCGGCCGCGAGCTCGGCGATGGGGCGATCGAGGTCACCGGAGATGAGTTCGTAGGACTGGGCGGACATGTCCCACGCCGGCTGATCGATCTCGGCTAGCCCGTGGACGCTCGCAAGCTTCCAGTCGCGCAAGGCGACCGGATTCGCCAGGAGGTCGCCGATGCCGGCCGCGACCGTGGCGGTGGGTGCGGTCGCGATCGTCGCGAGCGAGATGAAGACGGCACTGGGCGGGATCGCACCGATGCTCTCGG
>DASSMG010000128.1:0-3226 GCA_035688995.1 Actinomycetota bacterium | reverse complement strand
AAGGGGTCATGTAATACGGCGACGAGTGGTTGTGGCTCGCCATCAGGAAGATCTCGTCGTAGGAGACGCTCGACCCGTTCAGCAGAAGGATCTGAGCCGCTCGCCGGGAGAGATAGTCCTGGGCTAGGTAACTGTCGGACTTCACGAAGACGGTCTGGTCGCCCTCGGCGTCCTCGACGACGATCGCGCGATAGCTCAGCCGCGACTGAACCCCATAGCTGTCTTTCTGAACGAGGGAATGCCCGTGCGGATCGACATCTCCACCGGTTACCGAGTTGACGACATTGTCCGGACTCTTCGAGGTGTACTGGCCGGCCCCCGCGCCCACGTGCCACGTGGCGTCGGCCTGCCCGTAACCGGCACAGATGGAGGCTCCACACGAGGTGCCCGCGCTCTGGGCGTGAGCGATCGGTTGAGCGGCCGGAAGGAAAGTGGCGGCGGTTGCGAGCGCGACGAGAAGGGTCAGGAGTCGTTTGGACATGGGGGCCAGGTTCTCCTCGGGGGCCCGCATTCCTTCATGCGGACGCACCAGATGGCGCCTGGGTTACGACCCCGAGGACCCCCACGTGATGATCGCCGTGGCCTCCGCAGGCGCATAGGCGGCGGAGCCCGCGAACGAGACGTTCACGGTCTGGGTCCTGCCGTGATCCGGCACCGACGCCGTCACCGTGGCGACCCCGTCCGTCCCGGTGGTCGCTTGGAGGCTCTGGCCTGCGATGCGGAAGGTCACGACCTGGCCGGCGAGCGTTTGGTCGCCCGAGGTCAAGCGGGCCGCGAGCGTGACCGCGGATCCCTTGGCCCGCGTCGCACCCGTGTAGGTCAGGTTCGTTGCGGCGGGCTCGGGAACCGAGCGATGCGGGCAGCCGAAGTCGGATACCGCGTGGCCCGTCATCGACGGTGGAGCATCCGCCTCCCCCGCGCCCCACGCTTCGTTGGGAAGCGGTCCCATCTCGAACGTCACCGAGCCGGCATCGGCGAGCTGCTCGTTCGTGAACCAGGGACGGTCGAGGACTTCGGTGCCGAGGCGAGCCGATTGCACGTACTTCGACGCCACGGAGGCTCCCGGCGCGTCGATCGTGATGGCGTCGCCACCCACGGGGGCGATCGCAGCATGCTCGAACAACGGGCTTCCCACCGCGAACACGGGGGCCCCCGGCGTCTCCGGATTGAACCCGAGTGCGCTCCACACGAACCACGCCGACATCGAGCCCAGGTCGTCGTTGCCCGGCATCCCGTCGGGCGTCGGACGGTAGAGAGCCTGCAAGCCGCGCATGATCTTCTGCGTCTTCCATGGTTGACCGATGTAGTCGTAGACGTAGGGCGCTTGGAGGTCGTGCTCGTTGCTCGGCGCGTACTGGTTGCCGGCGTAGGCGACGCCGAAGAACGTGATCGACTTCTGCGCTTCCGCTACCGCCGGAGCGTCGGATGCGGGCGTCGAGAAGAACGTGTCCAGACGGTCGCGAACCCCCGCGTCGCCCCCGCGCCCGGAACCGCCGACGATGTCGAACAAGCCGCGGAAGTCTTGCGGAGCCAGCCACGTGTACTGCCATCCGGTGCCCTCTTTGAAGTGGTCGGGCTCCTCCGGTTGGTAGGGGTCGAGCCACGTGCCGTCGGCGTGGCGGGGACGCGCGAACCCGATGGAAGGATCGATGACGTTCGCGTAGTTGTCGGCGCGGGCCAGTAGCTCGTCGCGATCGGCGTCGTGACCCAGCGAGTCCGCCATCACGGCCAGCGCGAAATCGGCCATCGCGAACTCGAGGGTGTTGCTCGCCTGGTCGCGGATCCAGCCGAGGTCGAGGTAATCGTCGTAGTTGCCTTGCATCCCGCGCCTGACGTCGCGGTCGAACGCCTGATGGTGGAGTGCGTCGTAGAAAGCATCGACCTTGTCCGGATCGATCAGCCCGCGGCAGTAGCCGTCGACGATCGTCGGTTGCACGGGGTCGCCGTCCATGTAGTCCGGATAGGCGTTGTCCATCGCCCACTGGGGGAACCGGCCGACCTGGCCGTACCCGTCGAGGAGCGACAACATCATCTGGCGGTAACGCTCCGGTTGGATCGTTGCCAGCAGTTGGTTCTCGCCGCGCAGCGTGTCCCACAGCGAGAAGTTGGCGTACTGGTCGCGGCCCGCCACGGTGTGGACCTGGTTGTCGTATCCCATGTACTCGCCGTTTACGTCGTTGTAGACGTTCGGGTGCTGCTGCGCGTGGTACAGGGCGGTGTAGAAGGACGTCTTCTCTGCGTCGGTTCCACCGTCAACGGTGATCGTGGACAGCGCGTCGGCCCACTCCTGCCTGGTCTTTGCCCGCAGCGCGTCGAAGTCGAAATCCGGTTGCTCGGAATCGAGGTTCAAGCGCGCGTTCTGCCGGCTGACGAACGAGATGCCGACCTTGATGACCACGTCGCGGTCGCCGGTTGCATCGAACGACACGTAACCACCGGCTCCCACACCGTCTGCCTGCCGGGCACTCGACGGCGTGATGGGACCGTTGCTGCGCTGGTTCCAGGTGCCGAACGACGCGAACGGACGGTCGAAATCGGCGACGAAATGGATGTCGTAGCCCTGAGGGCTGAAGCTCGTTCCCGCGACCGTGTCCTCGTCGACGATCTCGAACGAGGAGTGGTGAGCCGAAACGTCGTGCAGATCGTTGTAGCCGTCGTTGCTCTGACCCACGTCGAAGATGACGTTTCCCTGCGTGGTGGGGGGAAAGGTGTAGCGGTGCATGGCGACCCGTCGACCCGAGGTGAGCTCTGCCTCGATGCCGTAACGCTCCAGGAGAACGCGGTAGTAACCGGGTTCGGCCTCTTCAGTCGCGTGGTCGAACGGTGACATGAAGGCGCGGGGGTCGTTGAAGTTCACGGGCCCGACGGTCGGCATGAACGGCAGGTCGCCGTTGCTGCGGACGCCCATCGACTCGATGTGGTGATGGCTGAACCCGCGGATCGAGGTGTCGGCGTACTGGTAGCCGGTGTACGCGAACGGGCCCTCGGTGTCGGGGCTCACCTGCACCATCCCGAACGGCGCGTCGGGGCCCGGGTAGGCGAACCCTCCGGCGAGCGTGCCGATCATCGGATCGACGTAGTCGACCGGCTGCCTCGGCGCCAGCTGGGCGCGCGCGGGCGCGACGAGAGAGCTCAGGACGAAGAGCGCGACGAGCGCGCCGAACCAGCGCCGCATGAGCCCAGTGTTCGCCGGCCTCGCTCGCTCCCCTGTCCGCCGAGTGGTGAA
>DASSMG010000127.1:0-2828 GCA_035688995.1 Actinomycetota bacterium | reverse complement strand
TTCGACGAGCATCAGGCTCGTCTGGCCGTCGTCGTCGACGTTACGGATCGCAAGCGGATGTCCGCCGAGAAGGAGACCCTCGAACGTCAGCTGTGGCAGGCCCAGAAGCTCGAGGCGGTCGGGCAGTTGGCCGGCGGGATCGCACACGACTTCAACAATCTCTTGGCCGTCATGCTGAACTACATCAGTTTCGTGAAAGCGGAGCTCGACCCCTCGTCCTCGGAGTACGAGGACCTGGGAGAGGCGATGTCGGCGGGCGAGCGTGCCGCTCAACTCGTCGAGCACCTCTTGACCTTCTCGCGTCGGGAACTGGTGTCACCGGAGGTTCTCGACGTGAATGTCGTCGTTCGGGACATGGAGAAGATCCTCCGACGCTCGGTGAAGGAGAGCGTCGACCTGAAGATCACCGCCGGCGACGACCTGTGGCGTTCGAAGATCGACCGAGGTCGACTCGAGCAGGTTCTGGTCAACCTCGTCGTCAACGCGGATGCAGCGATGCCCGATGGGGGGGTGCTGGAGATCAGCACCCGGAACAATGCCATCGACGAGGTCGCGGCATCGCACCGGGCGGAGCTAGAAGCCGGTGATTACGTACGGCTGTCCGTGAGCGACACCGGTCTCGGGATGCCTGCGGAGGTCGCCTCGCACATATTCGAACCGTTCTTCACTACCAAGCCCGTCGGCGAGGGCACGGGTCTCGGCCTGGCCACCGTCTATGGGGTCGTGAAGAAGGCAGGTGGCTACATCTACGTGTATTCGGAAGAAGGGTGTGGGTCGACCTTCAACATCTATCTCCCCGCCACGACATCGCCTGCCGATCTCAGGATCGAGGAGTCGGTTGCGGAGCCCGCCGGCGGCACGGAGACGGTCCTCGTGGTCGAGGACGAGGCCGGGGTTCGCGACATAGCGGTGCGGATCCTGACCGAAGCCGGCTACCAGGTGATGAGTGCCGGTGACCCACTGGATGCATTGGAGATGGTGCGCACGGACGGCTCGCATATCGATCTGGTGCTTACCGATGTGATCATGCCGAACCTCTCCGGCAAGGCGCTCGTCGAACGTCTCCGGAACAAGCGCGCCGGTCTTCGAGTGCTCTACATGTCGGGCTACACGGATGAAGTGATCGCCAACCAGGGAGTACTCGACCCGGGCGTCAGGCTGCTACAGAAACCTTTCGACGCACGGGCTCTGCTGTCTGCCGTGCGCGAGGCCCTGAACGACGACCTGGCCGTGGTCGACGTACCGCAGAAACGACGCGTCCTCGTCGTCGACGACGAAGCCCCGATGCGGCAGGTGCTGCGGTTGTTCCTCGAGACGAACGGATTCCTCGTGGTGGGGGAAGCCGAGGACGCGCCCTCTGCCATCGAGATGGCCCGCACCCTCGACCCCGACCTGATCGTGCTGGACCATCTGCTTCACGGTATGACCGGGGGAGACGCGGCTCCGATGCTTCGTGTCTGCGCGCCGGACACCAGGATCCTCGCGTTCTCTGCAGCTCTCGATGCCAAGCCGGAATGGGCCGACGGCTGGTTGACCAAGGAGCGCATCGCCGAGATGGTTCCGGCACTCGAGGAGCTCGTTCCCGCTTAACCCGGTGCGTGTCCCGGGCCGGGCTCGAGCTTGCGGTAGCGCCCACGGTAGTGAACGAGCGGCTCGCCCGGGTCGGTCAGGGCGATCGAATCGATCCGTCCCCTGACCAACCGCTGGTATCCGACCTCGATATCCGAGGTGACCGAGCAGAACGCCCGCGTCACGAGCTCCGTGATGACGGGTCCGTGTTCGGAGGCCGACCAGGCGACGTGTGCGAACGGGCCCCCGGGAGCGGGGCGCAACCCGGCGAAGATGTCCGCCAGATTCTCAGCTTCCGTCGGGAGGATGTGCATGACGAATCGCCCAGTTGCACCGATCGTCTCGTAGAGGGCGGTCGTATCGGAGATGAGGCCGAGTACCTCGGCGGGGGTGCCGTCCGCGAGGAGCACGGACGACATCGTGAGACCGGCAGGGGAGTCCTCCGACCCCGAGGTCCAGATCGTTACCCCACGAACGAGCGCGCCGCGCAGCCGTTTCGTCTCGTCGCGTTGGTCGGCCGGCGTCCGGAAAGGGTCGTCGTAATGGATGAACGCGTCCTCGCTCACCTTCCGAGTCTAGGGAACGGAGGCTAAGGGCTTCTAATAGGCTCATCCACATGAAAAGACGTGTCGTATACATCGTTCTTATCGGGCTGATCGCGTCCACTGCGATCGTTGCGTCGGCAGGAGCGGCGATGCATCGACGAAAGTTCCAGATGCCGTCGCACAACATCGGTTGCGCCTTCTACGCCCACTCCCTCAGATGCGATATCCGTTCGGGATTGAATCCAGAACCACAACGTCGCTGTAACGGCGATTGGACCGGCGTCTACGTCGATGCGGACGGCAAGGCGGGTGCGGTATGTGCCGGCGACACGGCCTACGACTCACACGCCAGGGAACTTGCCTACGGACGCAAGTGGAAACGGCAGGGGATCGTTTGTCACTCGCGTGAGACGGGGCTTCGTTGCAGGAATCACCGCGGTCACGGCTTCTTCTTGTCGCGCGAGCGCTGGAACACCTTCTGATCTGACGTTGTAGGTGCGAGCTTCCTGCGTCCCGATCCGTCGCAGCGAAGAAAGAGGATCACGGATGGCCGATTACCGCTTCGTCACGACGTGGGAGTTCGTGGCTCCCATCGAGGACGTGTGGGCCGAGGTAGGCGAGCCGCGCAACTGGCCGACCTTCTGGGTCGGCCTCACCGATGTCCGCGTCGTCGAGCCCGGAGGGGACACCGGGCGGGGAGCGGTTTACGAGCTC
>DASSMG010000126.1:0-3438 GCA_035688995.1 Actinomycetota bacterium | reverse complement strand
GGGTTGACACGGGTCCCGTCGTCGCCGGCGTCATCGGCCGACGCAAGTTCGCATACGACCTGTGGGGAGACGTCGTCAATACGGCGAGCCGAATGGAATCTCACGGGACCGCCGGGGCGATCCACGTCACCGATCGCGTGTACGACTGTTTGAAGGATCGTTATGAGTTCAGCGACTGCGGAACGAAAACGATCAAGGGCAAGGGTGAGATGCGAACGTTCCTCATGACCGGGCGGCGTCTCGCTCCGACCAAATCCTGAGCAGTGGTCACGCGCGCGCGTTTCGTCGATTTCCTGCGTTATTTCCTCTGGCTCGGGACCTTCGGGTTTGGGGGGCCGATCGCAACCGTCGGTTACATGCAAAGGGATCTTGTCGAGAAGCGCGGCTGGGTCGATAAACAGGACTTCCTGAACGGGGTTGCGCTCGGCCAAACCATGCCGGGCCCCCTGGCGGCTCAGGTCGCCATGTGGGTCGGTTTTCTCCAACGCGGCGCGCTCGGGGCCCTGCTCGTGTCCCTCCCGTTCATCCTTCCCTCGTTCGCCGCGGTGCTCACGATCGCCGTCTTCTACGTCCGATACCAAGGTCTCGATTGGGTCCAGGCACTGTTCTATGGGATCGCCCCAGGCGTCATGGCGATCATCGCGATCGCGGCGATAAAGCTCGCGTTCCTCACCAACAAGAAGGAGTCTCGTCTCTGGGCCATATCAATCATCACGATGGCGGTGACCGCCATCACCCAATCCGAGATAGCGCTTCTGTTCATCGCGGCCGGGCTCGCGATGGTCCTGATCGAGGCGCCCCCTCGGTTCACCCGGCCCCGGGCGATGATGGTCATCCCTCATCCGCTGCTGGCGCAAGGCGTGTTGTTCGCAAGCACGACCACGGAGACCTACGTCGCTCTGACGTTGTTCTTCCTCAAAGCCGGGGCCTTCATCTTCGGCAGTGGGCTCGCGATCGTTCCGTTCCTGCGAGAAGGCGTCGTCGAACAACAGCACTGGCTCACCTCGGCGCAGTTTCTCGACGCCGTCGCGATGGGGTTGATAACGCCCGGGCCCGTCGTCATCACTGCGACCTTCATCGGATACCTGGTGGGCGGTGTGGTCGGTGCGATCATCGCCACTGTCGCGATCTTCTTGCCGATCTACTTGGGTGTCGTCATTCCGGGCCGATGGTTCATCCGCCACCAGGACAACCCACAGGTCAAGGCCTTCGTCCGAGGAGCAACCGCCGCCGCCGCGGGGGCCATCGCCGGGGCCACCATCGTTCTGACGAGACAGGCCGTGACCGACGTTGCGACCGCGATCATCGCCGTCACGAGCTTGGCACTGTTGTGGCGATTCAAGTTGAAGGAGCCCTACATCGTCGGACTGTGCGCTGTTGCCGGTTTGGTTCTCGCCCGATGAAACCCAAGGAGGTCCTCAGCCGAGAACGGTTAGTCGGCCGGGTGAAGGAGGTCTAAGAAACGATCCTGCGTCACGGTCCGCATCTAGCGTTTGCCGCCGGCGATCGCCTCGGCTTCAGGCAAACTTCGCAGACGTAGCATGGCGATCGCGCCGAGTAGAGGGCCGGGCGCCAGGAAGGCAAAAGCCCACGTCCACCCGACGCCGTTCTCGATGATGGGTATCAGCCAGATCGTTGCAACGGTGAGGGTGAACCCGAGCGCGAGCTGCAACGTGAGAGCGGTACCGACATAAGCCTGGTCCGCGAGCTCGGTCACGACGGTCGAGAACTGAGCGGAATCGGCGACGACCGCGAACCCCCACACCAGCCCCACGAGCAGCGTCAGAGGAACCGACACTGTAGCGACCAACCCGATGAGCAGCGCACAAGCCGCCGAGACGAACATCGCAAGCGCGGTCTCCAGCGTCCTGCCGATCCTCTCCGCGATAACGCCGCCGAACCAGCATCCGATCGCGCCGATCCCGATGACCGCGAACGTTGCGTAAGCGGCCCCCGCGTCGGGGGCCGCCGCGTGCTTGGCGGCCTCGGAGAAGAAGACGACGAACCATGCCCACATCGCGTAGAGCTCCCACATGTGCCCGAAATAGCCGAGCGACGCGAGTCTCAATCCTCGATTCGCGAAGAAGAGCCGGGCCTGTCGGGGATCGAAGGTTGCGCGCGGGAAAGGGAAAAGGCCCGATCCAACCGTCAGCGCGATCGCTCCACCCGCGAGCGTCAGTGCCGACGTCGCGTAGACGACCGTTCGCCAATCGAGTCCTCCGAGACCGTTGACGAGGTGCGGCATCGCCGACCCAGCCGTCAAAGCTCCGACGAGGATCCCGAGTGCGATCCCGCGTCCCTCCCTGAACCAGGTCGACATCAACTTCAAGGCGGGCGGATAGACGCCGGCGAGGAAGAAACCGGTCGCGAACCGCAGCGGGATCCCGGCCCACGGACCCGACGCCCGCGCGAGCAAGAGGTTCGCCGTCGCAGCTCCTGCGGCTCCCAGGAAGATCACCCGGACCGGCGGAAGCACGTCGGAGACATTGAAGAGACTCGAAAGAAGAGCGCCGGCGACGAAACCGAGTTGGACGGCGATGGTGAGCCAGGCGGCCTCGCCACTCGATAGCGACCAGGCGGCGCGCAGTTGCGGGATGACCGCGGACGCCGAGAACCAGGTAGTCATGGCGAGCACGAGCGCGAAGGCGAGGACCCACAGCGCCCGCGAGCGTCCCGTGACCGCTTCGTTCATGCGGCCATTCTCGCGAGCTTGGGGAAGCGACCCCTGTTATGTGGAGCCGGTCTCCTCAGAGTTACTACGGAGCATGGGCTGCCGGTGCTGGGAGTCAGAGAGCGAGCTTGATTATCAGCAGTGCGGAGACCGCGACCGCGAAGAAGAAAGCCGCGATCAGCAGATTGGTCAGCATCGATCGTGGGCTCCGGGTCGTTCCGGACGCCGAACGGGAGGTGGCCGAGGAGCTCCGAGGGACTCGGTCCGGGGGGCCGAACCCGAAGCGCTCGATATGTATGCGGTCTGCGGTTACACCGCGCGATCTGAACTGAGACGCGAGACCTTCGACCATGGCCGTCGGCCCGCACATGAAGATGTCCTTGTCCGACAGCCCGCGGACCTGCGTTTCGACGGCCGATGCCGTGAGATAACCGACCACATCCGAGGGATGCAGGATCAGCCGGAGGTTTCCCTTCTCCGATGACAGTCGTGCAAGCTCTGCGCGGAAATGCGCCTCGTCGACATGGGCGACGCAGTAGAAGAGGTCGATGTCGTAATCACCTTGCAGGCTTCTCGCCATGCTCAGGAACGGCGTGATCCCGATCCCACCGGCGATCCAGATCTGCTTACGGTTGGAAACGCTCTGATGTGAAAAGTTGCCGTAGGGGCCCTCCACGAGTGCGGCAGCCCCGGCGTCGAGCTTGTGAACCGCTTGTGTGTAGTCGCCCACCACCTTTACGGCAAGTTTGAGCTCTTTCTCTTCCGGG
>DASSMG010000125.1:0-6924 GCA_035688995.1 Actinomycetota bacterium | reverse complement strand
GAAGGGACCTATCCCCTACCCGAATCGCAGCTCGATCGTTTCATGATGCGACTGTCGATCGGGTATCCGGGCCGCGCGTCGGAACTCGAGATCCTCGACACACACGGACAGGTGGAGCCCCTCGACGACCTCGAGCCGGTTGCGACGAAAGACCAGGTCGTAACGCTCGTGAAGCTGGCGCACTCGGTGCACGTCGCTCCCGCGCTCAAGGGCTACATCGTCGAGCTGACGGAATCGACGCGCGACCATCCGGATGTCTATCTGGGGGCAAGCCCGCGCGCGTCGCTCTATCTGTTGCGGGCGGCTCGCGCCTTCGCTGCGAGCCGAGGACGCGACTACGTCGTTCCCGACGACATCAAAGACCTCGTCAATCCGGTGCTCTCGCATCGTCTGTTGCTATCGCCCGAAGCACACATGCGAGGGGCGCGTGCCGAAGACGTGCTCGCCGGCCTGATCGATCGTGTTCCAGTACCGGTACGGGAGCAAGCCTGACCATCGCCACCCGCACCACGCAGTAACGGAGTGACCATCTGATGCCAACACCGCGTGGCGCGGCAGTCATCATCGGGGGAAGCCTGTTACTCGGCGCGGGCTGGGCCCTGGGATCCGAGCCCATGGAGACGTTGGGGTTCGCGCTCATGGCTCTCGCCGTGATCGCGGCCGCAGTCGTTCTGTTCTCCCGCCACGACCTCCGCATCACTCGTGAGCTGTTGCCGTCGAGAACGCACGCTCATCATCCGGTCACGGTCTCGCTCAAGATCGAGAATCTCGGCCGCGGATCCGCCCCGCTCTTGTTCATCGAGGACCGGTTGCCACACGGGATCGGTGGGACGTCACGTTTCGCGGTGAGCGGGATCGAGAAAGGAGGGACCCGCGACGCGTCCTACACGATCACCCCCGCGACGCGCGGTCGGTACCGGATCGGACCGCTCGACGTGATCGTGACGGATCCTTTCGGGCTCGCCCGGGTGCGATCGCAGCGAACCCAAGCCTCGGATTTGCTGGTGCATCCCACGATCGAGAAGCTGTCGCTGCCTCGCGATCTCGGCGAGCGACGAACCGCGGCGGCATCGGCGCTAAGGCAACCGACGGGGCCCCAGGGAGAGGATTTCTACACGCTCCGGGAGTACGCCGAGGGGGACGAGCTGAGGAAGATCCATTGGCCGTCGACCGCGAAGCGCGGCAAGGTGATGATCCGCCAGGAAGAGACCCCGTGGCACCTCCGCGCGACGATCCTTCTGGACGACCGTCGCAGGGTCCATGAGGGTGTCGGTGCGTCCGCTTCCTTCGAGCGCGCGGTCGAGGCGGCCGCGGCACTCGTCGATCTTTATCACCGGTCCGGCTACGGGTTCCGACTGACGACCGCGCACCAACTCGGGATCACGACGTCGAAGGGCTCGGAGCACTACCACCGCTGTCTTGACCTACTGGCGACGATCGAAACCCGGGGGTCCACCCGCGAGGAAGACACGAGCGTCCTCGGGCGCCTCGCCGAGATCGAACAACGACAGGGCGCCGAAGACACGCTGGTGGTCCTTACCGGAACGATCGAGGCCGAGGTCGCTCGCGCCCTGGCGCGCTGCCGTCGCCTCTACAAACAGGTCGTCGTTCTGTCGTGGCCGACACACCGGTTCGCGCCGACGTCGACGCGAGCCCGGTGGGACGGCGAGGGGCAGATCGTCGCCATCACCGGAGTGCTCGCGCGCTCCGGCGTGCGAACGATCGTGCTGGGTCCCGGCGACCGCCTCGCACCGGCCTGGACCAACACGCGCGCGCGAGGGGGTGACCGCACGTGGGGGCAGAAGCCCGAACTCGTCTAGGCGCGGCCGCGCTCCTCTTCATGCTCGTGTATTCGATGCAACAGGTCTTCGCGCGCGGAGACTTCGCGGGCCCCTCGTTGCTGGCATTGATCGCCGCCGCCGGAATCGCGATGGCATGCCGGCGTCTCGGGATCTCGTCGGGGGTCACGCTCGTCATCTCTGGTGTAGCGGCAATGTGGTACGTGCTGCTCGTCTTCGAGACCAAAGCGATGTTCTACGGGCTCCCAACCCTCGATGCCCTGAGATCGCTGGCTTCGGCCGTCACGCGCGCTTACGCGCACAGCCAGATCGACTACGCCCCCGTACCGAGTCGGGTCGGCTACGTCGCGATGGTGGTCCTCGGCTTCTGGATCATGGCGACGGTCATGGAGGTCGCGACCTTCAGGTGGCGTCGTCCGATCATCGCGGTGATCCCTCCGGTGACGATGTTCGCCTTCGTCCTCATGGTGGGCACCGGCGTCGCCGCTCAGTTGCTGGTCGCGGTGTTCCTCGCGGTTCTGCTGCTGTACCTCGGCCTCGAGGCCTCCTACAGCTTGAGATCGTGGGGCCGATGGGTCCAGACGTGGCGCGGGCAACGCCCCGAGGAGCCGGACTCGATCACCGGTTCGCTGGCGCGGCGCATGGGAACCGCCTGCTTCGTCGTCGCGCTTGCGGCACCGGTGTTCCTTCCTTCGATCGGCCACGGTCTGATCGCGTGGCGGAACTCGGTCGGCAACGGCACCTTCGGGAACGGAACCGGCACGTTCGCGTCCGGTGAGGTCGACCCTCTCGTGTCGCTGGTGCCGGAGTTCCTCGACCAGACCGACATGGAGCTGTTCCGGGTGCGCTCCGAGGCCCCCCTGTACTGGCGGCTCGTGACCCTTGGGAACTTCGACGGGCAGAAGTGGACGCCGTTGACCGAACCCGCGACCCCCGCAGGCAACGGATCGATCGTGGTCCAGCCGGCTCCGGATCCGTCCGCGGTCCGCTACGTGAAGCAGACGTTCCAGATCACCGGACTGTCCAACCAGGAGATCCCCGCCGCGTATCTGCCGACCGCGGTCGATTTCGCGGGAGACAACGAAGAACTGCGCGCCGCGCTCAATTTCGACCCGGAGACCGGTGACTTGCAGATGTCGGAGGTCCCCCCGCGCAACCTGACCTACGACGTTCAGTCGACCGTACCGAAGACCAGCTACGCGAAGATGCTCGACGCGGTCCCCGGTGATCCCGGAAATCCCATCTACACGCAACTGCCGGTCGTCGATCCGGCCGTCAAGGACATCGCCGAGGAATGGACGAAGGACGCTCCCACTCCTTACGAGAAGCTCCTTGCGATCCAAGCGCACCTGCATCAGTTCGAGTACTCGACGACCGTGGACAACTCGGCATCCACCGACTACCTGAGACAGTTCCTCACCGAGATCCGCGCCGGCTACTGCCAGCAGTTCGCAACGGCCTTCGCAGTGCTGGCCCGGATCCTTCATTTCCCGGCCCGGGTTTCCGTCGGGTTCCTTCCGGGCGAGACATCGCCCGCGGCGCCCGACGAATACGTCGTCCACGGGACCGACGCTCACGCGTGGCCGGAGGTCTACTTCGAGAAGTACGGGTGGATCGCATTCGAGCCCACGCCGCGCGACAACGTCATCCTGCCGGACTACACGTTGCGATCGGGCGGAGGCACCAACGGCAACCTCCGCGGCCCGGAGAACCAGGTCCAGAATCCGCGCGGAGGAAAGCAACCCGATGGTGGCGTCTTCCAGAATCCGCGCGATCCGGGTTCGGTGCCGCGACGCTCGCGCGACGCGGGGAACGGCGGTCCTCTCAACGCGCGCTGGCGTCACGTTTTCTCGTTACTCGCCCGCTGGCTCGCGGTGATCGTCCTCGCGTTCCTGCTTCTGGTTCCGCTGCTCAAGTTGATGATGAGCCGGCGGCGCTATCGCGCGGCTCGCAGCTCGCGCGGCAGAACGTCGGCTGCCTTCTTCGACTTCGAGACCGAAGCCACCGAACTGGCGGCTCCGCGTCGACGTGCCGAGACGGCGGTCGCCTACGCGCGGCGTCTCGCGCGCAACCACCGCGTCCCGCGGGCGGCGGCCGTCAAACTGGCGCGGCTCTTCGAAGCCGCTCAGTACGGCCCCCGCGAGGTCTCGGCGGAAGACGCCGGCGAGGCGCGTCGGCTGGCGCGCGATCTCAAGCGCAGTCTGTGGAAAGAAGCGACCTGGTGGGAGCGGCTCGTCCGGCTCTTCTCGCCGGGTGGACTAACGAGCCGCTTGCAGTAACCGGCGCCGCGACGGCTCCGGCAGGTCCTCCTCCAGTGTCCTCTCGACCCGGCGCAATGCCGAGATGAACTCCTCACGGTCGTAGAGGTACTCCGCGACCTTGCCCTCGACGCTGCGAGCAACGTCGTCGAGAGCCAGGAAGAAGGCCATCTGGCCCTCCTTGAGCGCATCGAGGATCTCGCCGTCGTTACGAGCGATCTTGTAGATGCTCGTCCCGTCCGTGACGAGTTTCACCTGAGACAGATGCTCCTCGAGCCCCGCACGCTTGCGGAGATAGTCATAGGCGCGACGCACACGCTGCAGGCTCATGCCGCCTTCTTGCAGGCTGCGGATGACCTTCAACGCGACGAGATCGCGGAACGAATAGAGGCGACGTACTCCAGGACGCCCGCCGGTGGCTTGCACGGTTGGCTTGACGAGAGAGATGCGGTCCCAGTAACGAAGTTGGTGCGCGGTACAACCGGTGAAACGCGAAGCCTGGTCGGCGGTGAATCCTTCCATCAGAGCGCGCGAACCTCCTCCGTAATGTGTCGCGGACGAAACCTGTGGGGCCCCCCCGAAAAAAACGAGCGGGACCGGACTTCTGATTTGAGTCCCGATCCCGGCAACCCGCCTGAGCGACCGGGCGCGAATCTAGCGCGGCGCGCTCCGGCCGGGCAACCCGGAAGGGTCAGAGTGGGAAAAATTCGCGGAAGCGCAGGTCAGCGACGCTTGTAACGATCCCGAAGTCGGGCTTCCCAGGAGGACAACGCGCTCTGGACGCGCGCTCGCCTCTCTCCACTGCTCGTCCTCATGACCGAGCGAAGCGAGGAAGCGATCATCACGATGCCTCCCACCATCGCCGCGAATGCGGCCACACCGACGATCAATAGTTGCGAGGCGAAGAATCCGACGAGCAAGAGGATCCCGACGAAGATGACGACGATGCCGAGTTTGGCACCGACGGGCTCGGCCCGGCGGGCAGGCTCTTTCTCCGCGAAGCGAGGGTCCTCGGTGGCGAGGTTCTTCTCCATCTCCGCAAGGATCTGCTGCTCACGTTCGGACAGCGGCATCGTCGTTCAAGTCTAGATGCGTGGCAGGCGCTAGCGATGAAGGATCACGCCTTGGGTTCGCGCAGGAGCGTCGCCTGCGTCACGGCCTCGTCTCCGAAGCGATCGCGGATGTGATCGATCGCCTTGGCGGCCTGGTCCCAGCGCTCGGTCGAGGGCCGGGCATCCGGGATGAGGTCGAGCTGGCGCGTCGGGGGCCCGGGGGCCACTCCAGAGATCGACACGCCGAGCAACCTGATCCGGGGCCGATCGGGGTCCAGCTTGAGGTAGAGCTCTCGAGCCGTATCGAAGATCTCGAAGGGCGTGTCCACCTCGGCCGGAAGGGTCCGCGACCTCGTGATCGTCTTGAAGTTCGAGAACCTCACCTTGATCGTCACGGTGCGGCCACAGAGACCCTTGGATCTGAGCCGCATCGCGGTCCGGTCGGCGAGACGCAGGAGCTCGCGAAGCACGACGTCCGCCGAATCGATGTCGGTGGCGAAGGTCTCCTCGCTCCCGACCGACTTCGCCGGCTCGTGGGGAACGACCTCGCGGTCGTCGATCCCGTTGGCGAGGTGATGCAGATGACGGCCCAGGGCCTCGCCCAGCGCGCGTTCGAGCGTCCGCCGGGACAGCGAGGCGACGTCACCGACGGTGCGGAGGCCGAGCCGCCGTAAGGCTTCGCCGGTCTGCTCCCCCACCCCCCACAACGCCGTCAGCGGAAGAGGATGGAGGAACCCGATGACCTCGTCCGGCTCGATCACGAGGAACCCGTCGGGCTTCGCACGCGTCGAGCCGATCTTGGCGAGGAACTTGTTGGGGGCGGCGCCGACGGTGCAGGTGAGGCCCAGCTCGGCGATCCTCCGCTTGATCAGCCAGCCGATCGCCACGGGATCCCCGAACAATCTGATCGACCCCGACACGTCGAGGAACGCCTCGTCGAGCGAAAGCGGCTCGACCAGGGGCGTGATCGACTCGAAGACCTCTCGGATCCGTCGCGAATAGTCGAGGTAGGCGTCGAAGTCGTTGGACAGGTAGATCCCGTGGGGGCAGAGCCGGCGCGCCCTCACGATCGGCATGGCGGAGCGGACGCCGAACTCGCGCGCCTCGTAGGAGGCGGACGTCACCACGCCGCGGGCTCCCTGGCCCCCGACGATCACCGCCTTGCCCTTGAGCGAGGGGTCTTTGATGACCTCGACGGACGCGTAGAACGCGTCCATATCGACGTGCAGGATCGGCGTGCCGGTCACCGATCTATCGAACCACGAGGGAGCGTCGCCGCCGCGTCGCGCCGGGCATAGGCTCGGTCGTTCGGCGGTCGCGAAGGAGGGTCTCGATGGAGTATCGGCAGCTCGGGGGCACCGGCGTCCAGGTAAGCGTCCACTGCCTCGGGGCCATGATGTTCGGGCAGTGGGGCAACCCCGACCACGACGATTCGGTGCGGATCATCCGGACCGCGATGGACGGCGGGATCAACTTCATCGACACCGCCGACGTCTACTCCGCGGGCGAGTCCGAAGAGATCGTGGGCAAGGCGATCGCCGGACACCGCGACGAGATCGTCCTCGCCACGAAGGTTCACGGACAGATGGGCAAGGGCATCAACGAGCGCGGCAACTCGCGCTACTGGATCATGAAAGAGGTCGAGAACAGCCTGCGTCGACTGGGGACCGACCACATCGACCTGTACCAGATCCACCGACCGCGGCCCGAGATGGACGTCGAGGAGACGCTCGGGGCCCTCACCGACCTGGTCCGTCAGGGCAAGGTCCGTTACATCGGCTCGTCGACGTTCCCCGCATGGATGATGGTCGAAGC
>DASSMG010000124.1:0-2306 GCA_035688995.1 Actinomycetota bacterium | reverse complement strand
TAGCGCGTCGGGAGCGTGAGCACCTCCGGGTGCCCCGACCTGAAGGTCTCCACCCAGCCGATCGGTTCGGGGAAGTACACGAGCCGCGGCCCCGTCCCTCCGCGCGCGACCTCGTCGACTCCATCGGATAGTGCCGGCGCGGGATCGTCGAGCATCTTGAGGAAGTGCATCGCAGTTGCCGGACCGGTGTCGTCCGCCGACGACGCGGCCAGAGAGATGGCGACTTCCTCCGGCTCGCCTTCGCGCGCGGCGAGCGCGACCAGGAGATTGGATAGGCCCGGACTCATGCCGCATCCGCTCACCACCGTGACTCCCGCTCGGGTTGCCCCTTCGTCGAGCGCAGTCACCTCTTCGGTGGCGGGCAGATCGTCGGCGAGAGACACGTAGTTGGTGCCGGTCGCGATAGCGGCTTGTACGGCGTCTCGTTCCAACGCATAGGCGGGCCCCGCCGCGGACGCCACGACGTCGACTTCCTCCATCGCCGCCCGAAGGGCGGCGGAGTCGTGAAGATCGAGGGTCGTCGACGAGAAGAGCTCGTGGCCGAGCGCGGAGACGAGACGGTCGAGCAACGCGCCGTCACGACCTGCGATCACGACCGACTCGAGGCCCTCCAGCCGGGCCACCTCTCTGCAGACGCGGCGCCCAACGATTCCGGAGGCGCCGAGCACGAGCAGCTTCACCGTCCGGCCAGCTCCTCCGTCGTCAACTCCCGCCAGCGTCCCTCGGGCTCGGGCTGCTTGGAATGCGCAAGCAACCGGGCCCACCAGGTCGCGGCCCCCAGGACGACCGCCCAAGCGAACAGACGTGACGTTTTCGCCATGCGCGCACTATAGGAGGCCCCTAGGATGCGCCGGGTCCTCGAGGAGGCGGGTCAGGTTATGAGCGACGCGATGATCTCCCTGCGTGGCGTCACCAAGACGTTCGCGTCCGGCGAGCCGGCGGTCGAATCACTTTCGATGGACGTCGCCGCCGGGGAAACCGTCGTGCTGGTCGGTCCCTCGGGCTGCGGCAAGACGACCACGATGAAGATGATCAATCGCCTGATCGAACCTTCGTCGGGAGAGATAGTCGTCGACGGCGCCGAGGTACGGGACCAGGACCCCGTGGCGCTCCGCCGCCGCATCGGGTACGTGATCCAGAGCATCGGACTGCTCCCTCACCGCACGATCCGCGCCAACATCGCTCTCGTCCCGAACCTGTTGGGCTGGGATGAGCAACGCATCTCCGGCCGGGTGGACGAATTGATCGCGATGTTCGAACTCGACCCGAGCATGCTCGATCGATACCCCAGTGAATTGTCGGGAGGTCAACGCCAGCGTGTCGGTGTCGCGCGCGCCCTCGCCGCGGATCCGCCGGTGATGCTGATGGACGAGCCGTTCGGCGCTGTGGATCCGATCGTCAGGGCGAGACTTCAAGATCAGTTCCTCGAGATCCAACGAGACCTCCGGAAGACGATCGTCTTCGTTACTCACGACATCGACGAGGCCATCAAGATGGCGGATCGGATCGCGATCCTGAACGTCGGCGCCCACATCGAGCAGTACGCGACCCCCGAAGAGATCCTGCGCGACCCCGCCAACGATTTCGTGAAGAGCTTCGTCGGCTCGGAACGCGGCCTGAAGCGGCTGTCTCTCATCAAGGTCTCCGACATCGAGATCGAGGCCGGCCCGGTGGTCTCGCCGAGCGCGTCGGTCGCCGAGGCGCGGCGCGAGATAGAGCGGTTCGGGTTGGGATGGGCAAGTGTCGTCGACGAAGGCGAGTTGCTCGGCTGGATAGACGACGAAGCTCTCACCGGCGCCGAGAGTGTCGCAGCGACCAAGCCGCGGCCGTTCAGTGCTTACGTCACCGAGGCCTCTTCGCTGCGGCAGGCGCTCGATTCGATCGTGACCTCGCGAACCCAAGTAGCAGTCGTGGCGAGCGAAGGCCAGCGCTACGCCGGGGTTCTGTCGCTCGAGAGGATCTCCAAGGAGATCGTGTCGTGAGCGATCTGTTCCGCTGGGATTGGGTAGCAGACAACCGCGGCGACCTGTGGCTCGCGATCGGCGAGCATCTGTGGCTCACGATCTTGGCCGTCTCGATCGGCCTCCTGGTCTCCTTACCGATCGCGGTGTACGCGTTCCGGCACCAGCGCGTGTACGGACCGACGACGATGGTCGCGGGGATCCTTTACACGATCCCCAGCCTCGCTCTGTTCGCCGTGCTCACGCCCATCACCGGCCTGTCGACGCTGACCGCGGAGATCGGCCTGGTGAGCTACACGTTGCTGATCCTGATCCGAAACATAGTGACGGGCCTCCGCTCGGTGT
>DASSMG010000123.1:0-10655 GCA_035688995.1 Actinomycetota bacterium | reverse complement strand
AGGGATGCGACCCGAGCTTGTTCATCTCGTTGAGGTGCGCGGTCGCTTCCTCGTCGCTCTGTCCGCCGGAGAGGAACACGACACCGGGGATGTCTGCGGGCACGACCTTCGTCAGGCACTCGACGGTGCGACGCGCGACCTCTTCGACGTTCGCGCGGTCCGACGCATCCTTGCCCGACAGAACCATGTTGGTCTTCAGAAGGGTTCCCGGCAACGACACGTGATGGTCGGCGAGCTGCTCGAACACCGCAGCAAGCGTTCGTTCCGTTACCTCGTAGCAGCGGTCGATGGAATGGTCCCCGTCCATCAGCACCTCGGGCTCGACGATCGGCACCAGCCCGGCCTCCTGCGACAGGGCCGCGTAGCGCGCGAGAGCGTGGGCGTTCGCGTGGATGCAGAAGTCGGTGGGGATGCCGTCTCCGATCGTGATGACGGCGCGCCATTTCGTGAAGCGCGCCCCCAGCGACACGTATTCCTCACACCGTTTCCGCAGTCCGTCGAGCCCCTCGGTGACCTTCTCGCCGGGGAACAACGCGAGGTCCTTGGCCCCTGCGTCGACCTTGATGCCGGGGATGACACCTTTAGAGGCCAACAGCTCGGAGAACGAGGTGCCGTCGGCGGCAGCTTGGCGGATCGTCTCGTCGAACATGATCACGCCGCTGATGAACTCCTCGAGTCCTGGAGTCGTGAACAGCATGTCGCGGTAGCCCCGCCGGTTCTCCTCGGTCGACTCGATCCCGATGCCCGTGAAGCGCTTCTCGATCGTGGGGAAGCTCTCGTCGGCGGCGAGGATGCCTTTCCGCTCGGCTACGAGCTCGCGAGCGGTCGTCTGCAGGTCGTTGGTCATCTAGGTCCTCCTTGAGCGCCGTGGTCCATAGATTGCCATGTCGCTCCCGCCGTCGTCGGACCGTGGTTCGATTGCGAGATGGACTCGATCGACCTGGTGAAGACGTTCCTCAAGGGGCAGAACCTCGAACACCTCGACCGGATCGACGAGGCGATCGATCTCTACGAGACCCTCGTCGCAGAGGGGTTCGACGCGGTAGGTCCCTACGACCGGCTCATCTCGCTGTATTCCACGAGGGCTCGTCATCAAGACGTGGTGCGGGTTGCGACGTCGGCGATGTCGAACGTTCATACCTACGACGAGAAGCTCAAGTGGTACGGCGAGATGCGCGCCGCCGCCGAGAAAGCCGCCACCAAGGTCCCGGCTGCCGCTCCCAAGAAACGCGGGTGACGGCACTCGCCGACCTCATCGCAGATCGGATCCGGCGGGACGGGCCGTTGCCCTTCGCCGCCTACATGTCGCTCGCCCTCTACCACCCCCGTTTCGGCTACTACGCGTCGGCCGACGAACGGCTTGGGTGGCGCGGTCATTTCGTCACTTCGTCCGAGCTGGATCCGGCCTACGGCATCCTGTGGGGGCGGGCATTCGAAAGTCTGTGGATCGATGCGCAGCGTCCCGACGAATTCGTCGTGGTCGAGATCGGCCCCGGAAGCGGCGCCTTCGCGGCGGCGGTGATAGACAACCTCTCGCCCGAAGCAGCGAAAGCCATCCGTTACGTCCTCGTCGAGCGCATGGCGCGGGCGCGCGAACGACAGGCGGAGCTCCTCGGAGGGCGCAACGTCACGTGGGTCGGGAGCATCGACGAGTTGCCCGCCATCGAGTCGGGTTGCGCCTTCCTCAACGAGATCCTGGACAACCTCCCGGTACACCTCGTCGAGCGCGACGAGGACGGGATCCACGAGTTGTGCGTAGACCTCGATGGTGACGGGCTCTCCTTCCGAGCCCGCCCGCCCACGTCGCCAGAGCTCATCGCCTATCTCGATCGAGCAGGCATCACGCTTCCCGTCGGGCACCGCGCCGAGGTCGCCCTCGCGGCGGAGTCGATGGTGCGACACGTCGGCGCACGACTGGAGAGCGGAACCATCGCGTTCGTCGACTACGGGATCACCGGACCCGAAGCTTCCACGCGCCCGGGAGGAACCCTGGCGTGCTATTCCGAGCAGGGCGTCGACGACGCGGTGCTCGAACGCCCGGGCTCCAAGGACATAACGGCCCACGCGCCGTGGACCGCGATCGCGAACGTCTTGACCGCTTCGGGGTTCCGGGTCTCCGGTCCGGAGACCCAGCGCGCGGTGCTCAAGCGGCTCGGTTCGGACGAGATCGACGCGTCGCTCCGGGACGCACACGAGAGCGCGGTCCGTGAGGGACGCGGCGGCGACGCGGTTCGTGCGCTGTCGCGCCGACAAGCGATCGGCGTGCTCGTGGATCCGAACGGACTCGGTGGACTCGAAGTCGTGGCAGGAACGAAAGGCGTTCCGCCGCCCACCTTCCTCGGCTGAAAGAAAAAGGGGCCGCACACGCGGCCCCTTTTTGGAACGTGGCGCGATTACGAGGTCAGGCTCTTGGTTCCGTTGCCGACCTCGATCGAGATCTTCTTCGGCTGGACCTCGGCGCTGTACGGCACGGTCAGCGTGAGAACGCCGTTGTCGTAGCTCGCGTTGATGTTCTCGACATCGAGACCCTTGCCGAGCGACACGCGCTGCGTGAAGTCCCCGTAGAAGACGCCCCTGCGCACGAACCGGACGTCCTTCGCATCGAAGGGGAACGACCGCTTCCCGTTGATCAGAAGGGTGTTCTCCTGGACCGTTACCTCGACCTCGTCCGGGTTGACACCGGGAAGGTCCATCTGGATCACGAGCCGGTCGTCCATGTGGAAGACGTCCGTGGGCACCGAGTAGCCGCCGGTCCACGCCGGCATGGTCTCGCTACCGCCGAAGAAGCGGTTGAAGAGGTCGTCGACCTCGTTGCGGCCCGTAGTGAAGGTTCCCAGACGCATGTTCCGCACCTCCTTGTTGCTTGCGCCCGTCTCTACTTACGGCCCACATCTTAAGCGATATCTGCCCTGACTGTCAACAGATAACCTGAGTCCTTCGGACTTAGATATCTGCCGCTCGGAGATGGTCCAGGGCCCGCCGCTCCCACCGCAGGGCGGCCTGTTCGTCCCGGTCTCCGGGCTGGCAATGGCCGAGCTCGTGGGCCAGCAAGGAGGCGTAGTACTCCCGCAGGCCGGCGGGAGGCTCTCGGTCGATCCGTCCCTGAGCCCAGAACCCTCGCCATCGGGCCAGGTCGATGATGATCGCCCGCGGGAAGAACATCACGTCGCACACCGTCCCGCCCGGGGGCGGGGTCGTGGTCGCCGTGTAATAGGAGTCCGCCAGGTGCTCGTCTCGCGGCACGTTCGACCGGCCGAAGCGGGCGTCGAGCTGGACCTCGAACAGCGCCTTGGTCTCGGTCTGCCAGAACCCGATCGAGCGCAGATCGCGCACCGCTTGGCCGATGTAGACACGGGCTCGGCCCCCGGCTTCGAGGACGAGCTTGCGATGCGCCCGGGTCGCCTCCCGATGACTCGGCGGGGCCGGCGAGGTCGGCGCGCTTGCGGGCGCTCCTCCACCATCCGTACACGCGGCCGCGAGCAGCAGCGCGACGACGACGATCCCCCGCCGCCGCCCGTCAGTAACCAAGGGCGGGGTCGACGATGCCCTCGAGGGGCTCGTTACGAGCGAAGTGGGCGACGTTGCGCTCGACCATCGCCCGGAGTTCGGGAACGGCCATGTCCCAGGTGTTCGCGACGTGCGGAGTGATCAGCACCTGGTCGAGCTCCCACAGCGGGTGATCGGGAGGGAGCGGCTCCGGATCCGTCACGTCGAGTGCCGCTCCCGCGATGGCTCCTCCCTCGACGGCGGCGATCAGCGCGTCCGTGTCGACCAGGCCCCCTCGTGCGACGTTGATCAACCACGCGCTGGGCTTCATGGCCTCGAAGATCGACGCGTCGAAACACCGGTAGGTCTCGTCCGTCAGTGCCGCGGCGATGACCACGTAATCGGCCTCGCCGACGAGGTCCCGCAACGCGTCCGTCGTCGCGGTTCGTTCGATGCCCTCCACCGGGCCACCCGAACGACTGATGCCGAGCATCCGAACCCCGAGGGGCTGCAGCATCGGTACCAAGGCGCGGCCGATCCCACCGGTTCCGAAGATGAGCACGGTCGCGCCGGCGAGTCGCCGTTCCGGAGATCCGAACCCCGGCTCCTCCCACTTCTTCGCCCGTGCGTGATTGGCCAATCGTCGCGCCCCGGCCAGCATCAGCGCGAGCGCGTGCTCCGCGCAGGCCGGACCGTAGGCGCCTTTCGTGCACGTCCACGTGCGGGCCGGATCGATCGCCCCGGCGCGCACGAACGACTCGATCCCTGCGAACGGCAGTTGCACCCAGGTCGCCGGTGACCGTCCGAGAACATCCTTCAGACCCTCGGGGTCGCGGGGCGAGACCCACACGAGCCCGTCCGCTTCTTCGGCTTCGGCGATCACTCCCCCACCCGAAGCGACGGCGTCCTCGAGCCCGGGCTCGGAAACCGGTGCGATCGCTATCCGAGGCGCGCTCATAGCAGCGGCTCGTGAGCCAGATCGACGTCTTCGCTCCCACATGCCGGACAACGATCCACGGGGCCGTGTGAAGAGAACGTCTCGCCGCAAGTGCCGCAGCGCAGAACTACGAGAGGCTCGGGCTCGCTCGACATGGGGCGACGGTACCGCCACACGGCCCCCACGTATGTCAAAGTCGAATCGCGACCGCACCCCGATCGGAGGCTGAGACGCCGTACGACCTCGTCGTCGTTTCCGGTGCCCTGCGAGGACTGCGGGTCCCGCTCGACGACGGGACCTACGTCGTCGGGCGCGGATCGGCCTGCGACATCGTCCTCGACGATCCCGAGATCTCGCGCCGCCATCTGTTCGTAACGGTCGAAGACTCGGCGATAACGGTCTGGGACGCCGGTTCGTCCAACGGGACGTTCGTGGATGCGCGCTCCATCGAGACGCGCGTCGAGGTCCTGCCGGAACAAGCGATCGAGATCGGTGCGACCGTTCTGAGGTTCGAGCCGGCCTCTGCCGCGTGGCCGATCGGGCCGGCGAGCTCGATCGCTCCCTCGGACGCTCCGTGGCGCTTCCCGATCGGGTGGCACCGAAGCGGGGAGCCCGCGATCGTGGATCTGAGCCGGCAACATCTCGTCGTCGTCGGTCCCTACGGAAGCGGGCGCAGCTCGGCTCTCGGTGTGCTCGCAGGGAACGCCGGCAGGGCAGAGATCCCGCCCGACCTCAGATTGCTGGCTCCAAGGCGCTCGCCCCTCACGGAGTGGACCGGTTGGTCTTCGATCGCGGCAGGCAAGGACGCCGTGGACCGGGAGCTAAACGGGCTCGACGACCTTCTGCTCGCCGGGCACCCCGCGCTGGTTTGCATCGACGATGCGCAGGAGCTCCTCGATCGCGATCGTGACGATCTCGAATCCGTCCTACGCCGCGCCAGGGACACGACCGTCCGGTTCGCCATCGCGGTCGAAGGGCGTGCCGCCCACCGGACCTTTGGGGGATGGTTGCTCGAGGCTCTGAGCTCGCGCAACGCGCTCCTGTTGCAGCCCGACCCCGACGTCGATGGGGAGTTGGTCGGTGCGACACTCGATCGCGTCGCAGGACTAGATGAGCCGGGAGTTGCCTACCTCGTGCGCGACGGGCGCGCGTCACTCATCAAGCTCGCGCCCGACGTCGAGTAGAACGCGCGAAGCGATCTCGCTCTCGAGCACGGCGGCCCGGGTGCGCAGGAGGTAACACTGCGCGTCGAGGCCGGAGCTCAAAGTCTCGATGCGTGCCAGGACGCCATCGAGACCGGCCCCGATGGCGTCGGCCAGGGCCTCGGGCATCTCGGGCCGGGCCCGGTCCCGGATCGATCCCGCGATCTCGCGATACGCGTCCGACGTCTGCAGGATCTGATCGGCAACGCGGCCGAGCTCGGCGGGGTCGAGGACGATCCGGGTCACCCGTGAGCCCCGGCGGTGCGACGTGCGTCCGCCAGGTCGGTCTCGATGCGGGCGGCCGCACTGAGAAGCCGGTTCGCTATCGCGCGCAGCTCACCGCCGGCTCGTTCGGCCTCCACGCGGGCGGCCAGCATCTCCTGGCGGAGGTCGTCGGCCGCCGGGCCCTCGAACTTCACCCGGTCCGCCCGGCGCGCCAGCCACGCGGCGCGTGCGGCGAGCTTGTCGGCATCCTTGCGGAGGGCGGCCGCGTACCGCCGCATCGCTCGGGGATCGCCCACCGTCGCCGCCACGTCGTCTCCTGGTCGGGGTTGGAAGTAGTCGGGACAAATTACCAATCGGCGACAGGGGTTGGACTCGGCGACGGCGAACCAGATAGGTCTCGCGGGCATTTCGGGGGCGCAACTTGCGGTCGGATATCGAAGGAGCCGTGCCGGGCGTCGATCTCGGCATCGAAGGTCTGTCCGACGCCGCGTTGATCGGACGGGGCGGTTTCGGGGCCGTCTATCGGGCGCGCCAGCAACAGCTCGACCGCTGGGTCGCGGTGAAGATCCTCACGATCGCGGGTCTCGACGACGCAACCCTCGATCGCTTCGATCGCGAATGCCGCGCCTTCGGGGCACTCTCGGATCACCCCTACATCGTCGGCGTCCACGGTTGCGGGACGAACTCGTGGGGCCGGCCGTACATCGTCATGGATCACATCGAAGGTGGGTCTCTGGCCGACGCGCTCCGCACCTCGGGGGCCCTCGCGTGGACCGCGGCGCTCGATCTCATCGCGAAGGTTGGCGCGGCGGTCGAAGCTGCTCACGGTGCCGGGATCCTGCATCGAGACATCAAGCCCCAGAACATCCTGATCTCGCGTTACGGCGACCCGCTGCTTAGCGACTTCGGGATCTCGTCCGTGGCCGGCGACCACACGTCATCGGGTGCGATCACCGCCAGCCTCGAATACGCCGCGCCGGAACTCCTCGACGGATCTCCCCCATCGACGACATCGGACGTCTACGGCCTCGCGGGCACGCTGTTCGCAACGCTCGCGGGACATCCACCGTTCGAACAGGCCCGCGCCGGATCGCTGCCTGCATTGATCGCGCTGATCGCGACCGCGTCCCCTCCCGATCTTCGGCCCCGGGGGGTCCCTGCCCTCGTCGCCGACGTCGTGGAACGCGGTCTCGCGAAGGATCCGGCGGAACGCTTCGCGACCGTTCGTGAGTTCCTGGGCGCGCTGGCGAGCGCGTTCGAGGCCCTCGGCGGCGCGGCAACCGACGAACCGGGACACGAAGGCGCCGGTGCCCTTCGCGATCTCGCGCGCTACGCACCACCATCGGCCGTCACCGCCCCCACGGTCATCCGGCGCAGAAGGCCGTCCCGGGTGAACGCGGCGGAGCGACGGCATGCTTCGGAGCGACGATCGGGGAGGCGCGGTTCGCTTCTTCCCACCCTGGTCGCGCTGGGATTGCTGACGATCGCCGCGATCCCGATCGCGACACGGTTCACGAGCACCACGCGGGACGAACCCCAGCGGGTCGCGGCGGCGCCGGCCGGCGTCGCCCCCTCACCGACCGCGACGCGCCCGGAGACGAGCTCGACGGGAACCGGTGCCATCACGTATCCGAGGGATCACGATCGCCGGTCGCGACACCGGCATCGCAACCGGGAGCGCGGACGACGAGGGGATCACGGTAAGAGCGCGGTTCACGTCGATCTCGGCCGCGTCGCGGCGCCTGCTCCCGCACCACCGCCGGCTCCCCCGGCGGCCGCACCGTCGGGCGACACCACGCAGCACTCGGGAACACGTAAGCACCGGCATCACCGCGCGCCCGAGCCCAAGCTTCCGCCGCGTCCGACGACCCTTCTTTGGCATCTGCAGAAACGCGACGACCACATCATGACCGCCGACCGCGGTCTCGTGCGCAAGAAGCGAGCGCAGGGGTACAACACGACGTTCGAGGGTTACGTCTATTCGTCCCCGCAGAAGGACACGGTGAGCATCCAACTCACCTACGAGATCGTCTACATCATGCCGGAGCCGATGTACGAGACGGACCCTGAAGTTACGCACGACGAGCTCTACCGTCTGACGCTCGACGACAAGGTGATCTATTCCAAGAACGTGACCGAGTACCGCCACTACGCGGCGATCGGATGGACCCGACAGACGACCCCGGTGGGTTGGGTCGCCGGCTGAGCGCGGCCGCCGCGATGGGGAAGCCGGTTACCCGCGTCGTCGTCCTGGCCCTCGTCCTGGCTCCACTTGTTGCAGCGCCCCGCGTAAGCGCCTTCGCCGCCGGCACCCCTGCTTGCTCCGGCCGTAACGCCTCGATCCACGGTCACGGGCTAATCCGCGGCACGCGCGGTGACGACGTGATCGTCGGCAGCGCGCGTCAAGACGAGATACACGGCCGCGGCGGCAACGACCTGATCTGCGCGCGAGGAGGGAACGATCTCGTCCGCGGCGGTGGGGGCAGGGACGAGCTGAACGGAGGCGATGCGCGCGATCTGGTTGGTGGTGGCGCGTCGGCCGACCTGTTGTCGGGAGGAGGCGGCGACGATCGACTCACCGGTGGATCGGGCGCCGACACGATCCGCGTCGACGACGGCTCGGATTCCATCGACGGCGGCCCCGACAAAGACACGATCACGTTCGTGGACTCGGCCGAGGCGGTCGTCGTCGATCTAACTTCGGGACGGGCGATCTCGGGCGAGCGCGACGAAATGAGCGGCATCGAGGATGTCGTCGGCTCCTCGCACAACGACACCCTGCGCGGCGATGCGAATGCCAACTCGCTGCTCGGGGGCTCGGGCAACGACCTGATCGTCCCGGGGGCCGGTCGCGATCGCGTCAACGGTCAGACCGGAAGCGACACGGTCTCCTACGCCGGTCGCCGATCGGGCATCGAACTACGCCTCGCGGGAACCGGCCCCGCCACTCACGGCCCCGACGGCGACACGATCGCCGGGATCGAGAACGCCATCGGCACCAAGCATCGCGACGAAATCGTCGGAAGTTCCGGCCGCAACGTCGTGGAGGGGCTCGGGAGCGACGACCTGTTGCGCGGGCGCGACGGGCGCGACGACCTGCGCGGTGGCCGCGGGGACGACGAGCTTCGAGGCGGTCACGGCCGCGATCACCTTGTGGGAGGACGCGGCCGTGACCGGTGCCTGGACCGTTCGGCTACGAAGGTGTCCTGCTAGGCGACGTCTGCCGCCGGTGCGGACTTCTCGAAGACGAGACCGTCCTCTTTCGAGGCGATCGTGATCGCATCTCCGTCGACGAACGTGCCGCCGAGGAGGCGCAGCGCCAGTTCGTTCTCGATCTCGCGCTGGATCAATCGTTTGAGCGGACGCGCCCCGTAAGCCGCGTCGTATCCCTTCGCTGCCAGGTAGTCGCGCGCGCTTTGGTCCAGGGTGACGTGGATGTCGCGCCGACCCAGACGCTCTGTCAGGTTGGCCAATTGGATCTCCACGATGCGGGCCAGATCGTCTCGCGACAAGCGGTGGAACACGATGATCTCGTCGACCCGGTTGAGGAACTCTGGCTTGAAGTGATCGCGAACCGTGGCCATGACCTTCTCTTCCATCGTCTGGTCCGACTCGTCCGGAGACAGGATCCACTGCGACCCGAGGTTCGAGGTCATGATCACAACGGTGTTCTTGAAATCGACGATCCGGCCCTGACCATCGGTGAGGCGTCCGTCGTCGAGGATCTGGAGCAGCACGTTGAACACGTCCGGGTGGGCCTTCTCGATCTCGTCGAGCAAGATGACCGCATAGGGCCGGCGCCGGATCGCTTCCGTGAGCTGTCCGCCCTCGTCGTATCCGACGTATCCGGGGGGCGCACCGATCAAACGACTCACCGCGTGCTTCTCCATGTACTCGCTCATGTCGATACGGACCATGGCGCGTTCGTCGTCGAACATGAAATCGGCCAGGGCGCGTGCAAGCTCGGTCTTCCCGACGCCGGTCGGGCCCAGGAAGATGAACGAGCCGATCGGCCGGTTCGGATCGCCGAGCCCGGAGCGGGCCCTGCGGATCGCGTTCGCGACGGCAGCGACCGCCTCGTCCTGACCCACCACTCGCTCGTGGAGCCCGTCCTCCATGTGCACGAGTTTCTGGACCTCGCCCTCCATGAGCTTCGAAACGGGTATCCCGGTCCACTTGGCCACGACCCCGGCGATGTCTTCCTCGTCGACCTCCTCCTTGAGGAACTTCCGGTCGGTCTGTAGTTCCGCGAGGCGACCGTTCGCCGCATCCAGCTTCGCCTGCAGCTCGGTGAGGGTTCCGTAGCGGAGCTCGGCGGCCTTCTGCAGGTCGCCGTCGCGCTCGGCGCGCTCGGCGGCGCCCTTGACGCTCTCGATCTCGGCCTTCTGGGACCTGATCTCGTCGATCGCGGCCTTCTCTTGCTCCCAGTGCGCCTTCATCCCGTCCATCTGTTCGTGCAGCTCGGAAAGCTCCGAATCGAGAGCGCTCAACCTGGTCTTCGACACCTCGTCGGTCTCTTTCGCGAGCGCGGCCTTCTCGATCTCGAGCTGCTTGGCCCGTCGATCGAGCACGTCGATCTCTATCGGCATCGAATCGATCTCGATGCGCAAACGTGAGGCGGCCTCGTCGATCAGGTCGATGGCCTTGTCGGGGAGGAAGCGACCGGTGACGTACCGGTGCGAGAGCATCGCCGCAGCGACGAGCGCGGCATCCTGGATGCGAACCCCGTGATGCACCTCGTAGCGCTCCTTCAACCCGCGCAGGATCGCGATCGTGTCGGGGACCGACGGCTCGCCCACGAAGAC
>DASSMG010000122.1:0-5170 GCA_035688995.1 Actinomycetota bacterium | reverse complement strand
ACAAAGGCAAGAAACCGCGCGGCGACAAGAAGAAGCCATCACCCGAGCCCACCGACAAGAACAGCCCCAAACCGAAACCGTCCGAGACGCATTCGCCGTCACCCTCACCTAGCGGCTGATCGGCACCTCGAGCTCGACGCGAGTCCCGTTGTCGACTCCGATGTCGAAGCGACCACCCAATTCCAGGATCAGCGTTCGGACGATCTGAAGACCGAGGCGAGCTCCCTCGAGCGCATCGGGAGAGATCCCGACCCCGTCGTCGGCGACGACCACGGAGACGATCGAGTCGGACCTGCTGAGCTCGACCGCGATCGTGCCGCCTTGCCCATCCGGGAACGCGTGCTCGATCGCGTTCTGAATCAACTCCGTCAAAGTGACCGCGAGAGGAGTGGCCACCTCGGCCGCGAGGGGGCCGGTCGAACCCACCACCTTGATCTCCACACCGCGCTCGGGTGAGAGGAGCCCGTCGGCGACCATGTGACCGATCCGGCGCGCTACTTCTCCGAATTCGGCGACGTCGGCCGGTTGCTCGGACAGCGTTTCGTGCACGAGAGCGATCGATCCGATACGCAGAACGCTCTCTTGAAGTGCAGCCTTTGCTTCCTCGGATTGAAGCCGGCGGCCCTGGAGACGCAGGAGGCTGGCGATCGTCTGAAGGTTGTTCTTCACGCGGTGGTGGATCTCGCGGATCATCGCGTCCTTACCGGAGATGACGCGATCGCGTTGACGGATCTCGCTGACGTCACGCGCGAGCCCGATCGCTCCGAAGGCGTCGTCGTCACCGAGCAGCGGAAGAACGCGCAACATGACGTGGTTGTCGCCGTAGGCGAGCTCGCCGTCGACCATGCGTCGCGTCTGCATCGCATCCGCCACGGGAGTCGGGCCGAGACCGAGCTCCGAAAGATGGCGCCCCAGGACGTTCTGCCTGACGCCCAGTCGCCGCATCGACGACAACGCGTTCGGGGACGCCCACGAGACCTTGCCTTCGGCATCGAAACGGAAGAGCCCGTCGCCGACCCGCGGCCAGTCCCCCATCGTCATGCCTTCGTAGGGGTACTTGCCTTCGGCGATCATCCGCGAGAAGTGCTCGGCGGCATCGAGATACACCTGCTCGAGGCGGCCCGGGCGACGCGACGTCGCGGGGCTCCCCTCCTTGGTGACGACGGCGATGACGGTGCCCTCGAATCGCACCGGGACCGCGTCCATCCGGATCGGGATGCCGTCGACCAGGACGGGATCCGATTGCGCCCAGATCCGGCCCTCCCGGTACGCGCGTTCGACGATCGGCTGCTCGGGTTGCGTCACCTTCATCCGAACCATGTCTTGCGGATAAAGGGTCTGCGACGTGAACGGCCGCAACTGCGCAACGATCTCGTACTCGTCGTGGTTCTTCGACGGAACGTAGAGAAGGAGGTCGGAGAACGAGAGGTCGGCCAGAACCTGCCACGAGGAGCAGAGCAAGCGGAGCCATTCCGCCTCCCGCTCGGACAGATCCGAGACGTCCCGTATCCGTTCGGCGAGCGTCGACATGACTCACATCCTCCCCCCTTTATGGTGCGCCCCATGAGGATCGCCATCGTTTCGGACATCCACGGGAACCTGTTGGCGCTCGATGCCGTGATGTCGGATCTCGAGAAGCAATCACCCGACGAGATCTGGTGCGGGGGTGATCTCGCGTGGGCCGGCCCGTGGGGCTCGGAATGCATCGCGCGGGTGCGAGAGGCGGGGTGGACGACCGTGCGCGGGAACACCGACGTGTGGATCACGGGCGATCCTCAGACGATCGACGATCCCGACCGTCGCGCCGTGTTCGAGGACATCGCTCGGTGGCATGCGATCTCGGAAGACGACGCGCGCTGGTTGTTGAGCCTGCCGATCGGTCACTCGGGAACCGGATCGATCCTCCTCGTGCACGGAACGCCGGAGTCTCCCTTCCGCGCCCCGCAGCCCGAGGCGCCGGCCGCCGAGTTCTCGCCGTACGAGAGCCACGCCGGTCTCGTCGTGTATGCGCACGTCCACAAGGCGTTCGTTCGCAGGCTTGCGGACCAGACCATCGTCTGCAACACGGGATCGGTCGGATTGCCGATGGACGGTCCCACCGCTTCTTATCTGCTGATCGATCAGAACGGACCGGATCTCCTCCTGCAGCATCGACGGATCGAGTTCGACCGACGGGGGGCCGAGGCGCAGGCACGTCACCTCGGTGGACCGGCTGCGGACGAGTTCCGGCAACTCCTTGCCATGGGCGACAACGTCTGAACCGGTGGAGGACAAGCTCTACACCGTCGCCGAGGCCAACGCGCTACTTCCTTACCTCGCTCCGACGCTCGTAGAGCTGCGCGAGAAGGTCGAGGAAGCGGCCAAGATCAAGGCTGCGATGGAGCACGCCGCCGCCGGCAACGGATGGTCGCACCACCGGGACTCGTGGTCGCAGACACTCGCGCGAGTGGGAGAGCTGGTCGAGCGCCTCGAGGAATGGAACATCGAGCTCCGCGACATCCAGACCGGGCTCGTCGACTTCCCGACGACGATCGAAGGGGACGCCGCACTGCTGTGCTGGCGTTTGGGCGAACCGGCGGTGGCGCACTGGCACCGACCCGAGGAAGGCTTCGCGGGCCGCCGCCCCCTCTAGCAAAACGTGATGTAGGCCACATCCGCAGGTGGCCCAGCGCTTCATTGTTGCGAGATGGTTCCTCCACAGCCATTTCGCAACAAAGAAGCAGTTCGCGCCGCCCTCGCGCGCCAGATGGGTCTCATCACCAAGGAGCAAGCCATCGCAGGGGGCGAAACCGACGCGTCGATACGTCACGCGATCCGATCGGGCGAGTGGGCCCCGATGTATGCCGGGATCTACAGGTCTACGGCGTTTCCAGGGTCGTTCGAGCAGGAATGTCTCGCCGCCACCCTGCGTGCGCCGGGCCGTACTTGGGTGTCACACGGCGCGGCTGCAGCCCTCCACGGGTTGCGCGACCGAACGACCGAGATCGACGTCACGAGCGCCTCGGCGATCCGTGCTCGCGGCGATATCTCCGTGCACCGGGTATCCGGAATGGCCGCCTGCGACCGGGCCGAGATCGGGCCGATACCGGTAACCGCGATCGAACGAACCCTTGTCGATCTCGCGGGGACGCTGACGATCGACGAGCTGGACCGTTGCATCGACGAAGCCGTCATGACCCGCAAGACTTCTCTCCTCAAGATCGACTGGCGATTGCGAAGGCTCGGAGGGCGCGGCCGCGCGGGGACTGCCACATTGCGGCGCTTGCTCGACGGCCGCCTGACCACCGGCGAGATCGACAGTCCTCTCGAACGCCGTTTCTTGACTCTCTTGAAAGAAGCCCGGGTTCCCAAACCGGCGCTTCAGTTCCCGATCGAACTGCCCAAGGGAACCGTCTATGCCGATTTCGCCTATCCCGCACGCCGCTTGATCATCGAGGTTCAGGGGTACCGCTGGCACGGCGGTCGGGAGCGGTGGGAGTCCGACCAGTATCGGAGCAGCGAATTGGCCGCACTCGGCTGGCGGGTCATGTTCGTCACTCGCCGGCAGATCGAGCACGAGCGACGCCAGACGATCGACCGAATCCGTCGAGCGTTGGGTTTCGACCCGCTCTTCTAGCTTCGCTGTTGCGAAATGGTCGCTCTGCGACAATCTCGCAACAAAGGACGTTTCCACGGCGTCGCGGAAGCGAGGTTTCGATCACGAGCCCTTGAAGTCGGGGGGGCGTTTGTCGGCGAGGGCGGCGATGCCCTCCTGTAGGTCCCGGCTGCCGTAAGCGGCCGTCACCAGCGCATCGATCTCGGCCACCCGCTCCGGCGAGGCCGCGCGAGCGGCCGACATGTGGTCGACGGTTACCTGGATCGCTCTCTTGACACCCTGCACCGACAGCGGCGCGAGAGCTGCGATCTGAGAGGCGAAGCTACGGACCTCCTCGCCGAGGACGTCGGGGCCGACCGCTCGCGTGACGAGACCGGCGCCCATCGCCTCTTCTCCCGTGAACGTCCATCCCGCCATCAGGATCTCCTTGGCCACCGCGATCCCGGCAAGTAGAACCAAGCGTTGAACGTTCTCGAAGTTCACGACGATCCCGAGTCGCGACGACGGGATCCCCAGGCGGGCATCGGCGGCGGCGATGCGGAAATCGCAGACGGTCGCGAGTTGAAGTCCGCCACCCAGCGCGGCCCCCTGGATCGCAGCGACCGTCGGGAGACGGAACCGCGCCACGGCTTCGAGCATCCGCTCGAACGCGGGGAGGAACTCGATGCCACCCGGCCCCGAGACCGCGGCGAAATCGGCCCCCGAACAGAACACCTTCCCCGAACCGGCCACCATGACCACGCGCGCCTCGGCGGGGATCGACTCGAGCGCGGCAACGATCTCGTTACAGAGGCCTATCGACAGTGCGTTGCGCGCTTCGGGACGGTCGAGAGTGAGAGTTGCGATCCGGTCTTCCAGCGAGAGCCCTACGAGAGCCACTCAGTCGATCACCGCGATGACGTCGCCCTCCTGAACGGTGCCTCCTTCGGCGACGTTCACCTCCGACACCTTGCCCGTTGCGGTTGCCTCGACGGGGATCTCCATCTTCATGGACTCGAGGATGCAGATCGTGTCTCCCTCCGAGACGTCGTCGCCTTGAGACACGAGAACCTTCCACACGTTCGCAACCATCTCGGCAAGGACCTCTTCAGCCATCGAGTGCACTCCGATCGGGTTCGGGTGGGAGCGACAGCAACCGTCGTGCCGTTGCGGGATCGGCGACCTTCCGCCCGGTGAGCTCGATCAACGTTGCCGCGGTTTCGACCAGATCTCCGTTCGAGGACGCCATCTCGTCGCTCGGCAGATAGAAGTTGTCCTCGAGTCCGACGCGGGCATTCCCGCCGAGCGACGCGGCTGCAGCAACCAGCGTCCACTGTTTGCGACTGATCCCGATCACCTCCCACGTGCTCGACTGCGGCAACAGCGTCGCCATGTGTGCGAGCGTCCTGGCATCGGGCGGAGCTCCCCCCAGCACGCCGAGGATCAGAGAGAACTGGATCGGTTCCTCGATCAAGCCCATGTCGATCAGGGGAGCGACGTTGCCGATATGACCCGTGTCGAAGCATTCGCATTCGGGTTTCACGCCGACCGAACGCATCTGCTCGAGCAGATAGATGATGTCCGAGAACGGGTTGG
>DASSMG010000121.1:0-3655 GCA_035688995.1 Actinomycetota bacterium | reverse complement strand
AACGTTGTTGATCGCGGACACGAGCATCACGTTCTTGAAATACGCCTGATCGACGAGTTCGTGGAACAGTGCGAAGAAGTCCCGCTTCTTGGTCGAGAGGCTCATGTTCGCGACCTGGATCCCGTTGTCCACGGCCCACTTGAGTCCCGCAGCGAACACGGAACCCTTCGCGGTCAATAGCGCGCCGAGCACCCGGATCGAATAGATCTCGCACTCCGGTGCCGCTTTCCGAATGATCCCCGCGCACGCGGTGCCGTGCCCGAATACGTCCTCGGGCTCGGTCTCCACGACGCGAGCTTCGTTCTCTGCGTTCGGGTCGTGTTCGATGAAGACGCTCTTCGTGATGGGGCCCACGGCGGGATGCTCGGGGTCCACGCCACTGTCGATCACCGCGACCTTGACCCCGGCCCCCGTCGCATCGCCCCATGCCCACTCGCGCGTGATCTTGTGTGGAAGGTCGAGCTGTTCGACGTCCTTCAGCCGGTCGCGGTCGAATTGCTCCGACCACGCAGGTTTCATCTTCATCGTTGTTTGGACGCGGCTTTCGCGTAGCGCACGAACCCGGCCACCAATTCCACGGCGGCCCGTTTCTCGGTGGGCCCGAGCTGTTCGAGTTCGTGGAACTGACGTGCCAGCTCGGCGATGTCGTCGTCGGCACGATCGATCGTCTCGGCGGCAACCTCCTCGAGGGCTCTCACGAGAGCGTCCGAGGTCGAGGCGCGGGCCGCGGCTGCGAACAACGCCCGGCCGAGCCGGTTGAAGGCGTCCGAGTTCTCGATCGCGATGGCCGCCTGGCGGGCGAAGATCCCGAGGGTGTCCATGTCGCTGGCGGGGGCGGTTTCGGTGTCGGGGTCGAGGACGGAGATGACCCCGAGCATCTTGCGGTCGGTCTCGAGAGGCATGGCGACGATGGCGGTGGGGACGTAACCGGTGGTCTCGGCGACGTCGCGGGCGAACCGGGGGTCGCGGGTCACGTCCTCGAGCCCGATCGGCTGACCCGAGGTGACCACCCAGCCGGCGATCCCCTGGCTGGCAGGGATACGCATCCCTTCGACCTTCTCTTCGCCGGCCCCCGAAGCGACGTGATAGATGAGCTCGGTCTGGTCTTCGCTAAGCAGAGCGATCGAACAAGCGGCGGCGTGGAACAGCTTCATGGCGACTTCGGTGATCGAGTCGAGTAACTCGGTGTGGCCGGGAGGAACGAGGGCAGGGCCGAGATCGTCGGCAAGGCGAGCAAGCTCGGCCAACACCCCCCGCTCGCTGTCGTTCATCACTAACCTCCTAGGTCGATCCCGCCGCAGCATGACATCTGGCCGAAAGTTCCTCTACCAGTGTCGCCTACATGACTTAGGTGTCTGTCGGGTACACGACTCCATGCCGAAACCCATAGCGCTAGAACTGAGAACGCGGTAAACGTTTCGGTGGGAAACGAACCGCAGACGAAAGAAGGAGGAGGAATGGCAGACGAAAACATGGAGCTCATCCCTGAGAACGTTCAGGCCGAGCTCGACCAGAAGGCCAAGGACCTCAACAAGAGGATCCTCGAGAAGGCGGCCAGCGACGAGGACTTCCGTGGCCACCTCATGGAGAACCCGGACGAGGCTCTGCAGCAGGCTGGGTTCGCCGACGAGATCAAGGGTCTCGCCACCGCCGACGAGGCGTCGGAGGACTCGGACGTCGAGGGTCACTACATGTGGCGCACCCGGCGTTGGTGGCAGTACGGCGTCCTGTGGCACTGGCGCTAGAACCACTCGGTTAGTTGAGCTACCAGGGCGGGGAGATCCCCGCCCTGGGCTGGAGTGGGGGTTTGATTGTCGACCGTTGTGACTGATATCGATTTCCTGACTCAGGTGGAGGCCGCGATCGCCGCGTCCGATACCGCCTGGCGCGTCGGCGTGGTCCAGCACGACGGCCGGCAAGGGTCGTGGCACGCCCAGCCACCACCGATCGCCGATCGGCGCTGGATCCAGGCAGAACCCTCGGGTGCCGTGGTTCCCGACCGCGGCTGGAAGCTGCACGTCTCCGCGACTCCATGGAGCGCTCCCGACGTGCTCTCCCGCGTGCTTCCTTTGCTTATCGAGCGGCGCGCGGCTTTCAAGATCGCGGCATCTCCCGCGGTGGTCACGAGCCTGAACGAGGGCGAGGGCGGGCTCACGCAGATCGGCAAGTTCGTCACGGTCTATCCGGCGACGGAGGCGGCGGCGATCGAGCTTGCTTCCGCGCTTCACCTCGCAACGGACGGTCTACGCGGTCCCGCGGTGCCTTCCGACCAGCCGTTGCGGCGGGGGAGTCTCGTCCATTACCGCTTCGGAGCGTTCGATCCCGCGGTCGACGAGGCCGCGGCCCCTCTCGAGCCGATCGAGGGAAAGACGGTTGCGATCAACGACGACACCTCCGACCGCCCCGATTCAGACCCTTTCCTGGCCGCCGGTGTGGCCGAGCGGCCGACAGAAGGCTTGATAGCGGATAGGTATCTCGTCACATCGACGATTTACGACTCGCCGCGGGGGGCGGTGCACGTCGCATCCGATCTCGAGCGGCTCCTCCCGTGCATCCTCAAGAGGGCCCCGCGCGACGCTCGCGTTCTTCCCGACGGCTCCGACGCCCGCGACCAACTGCGGCACGAGGCTCGGGTCCTGATGGAGATCTCCGACCCTCGCGTTCCTGCCGTCTACGAGCTGATCGACCACGACGACGACCTCCTGCTGTCGATGGAGCTGATCGAAGGCGAGAAGTTGTCGCGCTTCGTGGCGCGCTACGTGGGGGCCGGACGCCCACTTCCGACGACCACGATCCTGAGGTGGGCGAAAGAGGTGGCCGAATTCGTCGGCCGGCTGCACTCATCGAACCTCGTGTACCGGGACGTCAGCTCGGCCAACGTGATGGTGACCCCCGCGCTGGGTCTTCGCTTCATCGATTTCGAGCTGGCCAACCCGGTGGGTCGGGGAGAGACCTATTACCCCGCCGGCACTCCCGGCTACTGCTCCCCCGGTCAGGCCGCGGGCCGGGCTGCGGCGTTCACCGACGATCTCTACGGGATAGGAGCCCTTCTCTACTTCCTCGTTCTCCGCGAGGAACCACCGGAGACCACCGATCTTGCCGAGCACCTCGATCGACCCGATCTCCCACAGGAGGTGGCGGAGATCATCCGCCGGTGCGTGACCACCGGGGGGGATCGCTATCCGAGCGTGGATGAACTCGCAAAGGCACTCGTGCGCTGGGGCGATGCTCTGATAGATGTTTAGTTCCTAAACGAACTGTCAGGCGGAGGCGAAAACATGAACGACGGTGGTCCGACCGCGGCCGCGCCGGAGATCGCGTGGACCGATATTCGTGGTGATCGTGTCGTGCTCCACGTCGCGCAGGGATCGACGAGCTCCGCTCGGGCCCGCGACGAGCTCGCCGAGGCGGAGAAGGTCGTCAAGGCCCTCGAGGAGTGGCTGGAACCGCCGTCCGAGAAGAGAGGCGGCGTCGTAGACGTCTATCTCGTCGATCCTCCGGTCGACCCGCTGGGCGAGGTGGCGGGTTCCGATGCCCTCGCGACGATCGGCGAGGACGCGGTCGTGGCTCTCGCCGACTCCGAAGGTTCGCAGGAGCCTCTGGCGAAACCGCTCGCCGCGGTCCTCATCAAGCGGTGGTTCGGCGACAAAGCGGT
>DASSMG010000120.1:0-7233 GCA_035688995.1 Actinomycetota bacterium | reverse complement strand
CGACGCGTACACGTCCCTCGGCGGGTCGCAGTACATCAATTCCACCGCCACCGGTCGTTACATGGATTACCTCTGCGACGAGGTCGTTCCGTTCGTCGATGAGACCTACCCGACGATCGCCGAGCCCGGGGCCCGAGGCCTGACCGGGAAATCGAGCGGCGGTTATGGAGCGATGGTCGTCCCGATGAAACGGCCCGACGTTTTCAACGCACTGGCCACCCATTCGGGCGACGCCTTGTTCGAGGTCTGCTACGTCCCCGACATCCGCGCCGCGGTCCGCGTTCTGCGCGACTCGTTCGACGGCTCCTTCGAGGTCTTCTGGTCTCGTTTCCGCGACACCGACAACCCGGATTTCGCGACGTTCGGCGACCCACTCAACATCTACTGCATGGCTGCTTGTTACTCACCCGACGAGGACGACCCCGGCGGGGTCGTGCTGCCGTTCGATCCCGCTACCGGCCGTCTCGTCGACGAGGTGTGGGAGCGCTGGCTCGCGTGGGATCCCGTTCGGATGGTGGCCTCGCATCTCGATGCTCTCAGCCGGATGAAGCTGATCTACATCGAGGCCGGCCGCAGCGACGAGTACTACCTGGACCTCGGCGCGACCGCATTCGCCAAGGAGTTGGAGGCGCACGGGATCGCCCACGAGCTCGAGTTGTTCGACGGCAAGCACGGCGGCCTGCAGTACCGCTACCCCGGGGCGATCCGGCGTCTCGCCGAGGCGCTGGCGGCGTGACCGAATAGGCTGCCGCCCATGGGGGGCCGGATCGTCGTCTTGATCTCCGGATCGGGATCGAACATGGAGGCGATCTGCGACGCGTGCGAGGACGGGCACATCCCCGCCTCCGTCACGGCAGTGCTGGCCGACCGCGACTGCCTCGGTTTGCAAGCGGCCGGCAAGCGCGACATCCCGACAGAAGTTGTCGAGCCGGGGGACTACGAAGACCGCGACTCCTGGTCGCATGCGTTGCTCGAACGTGTCGAGTCCTACGCGCCCGACCTCGTCGTGTCTGCGGGGTTCATGCGCATCCTGAGCCCCGAGTTCGTCGCCGCCTTCCAGGGCCGTCTGATCAATCTCCATCCCAGTCTGCTCCCGGCGTTCCCGGGAGCGCACGGTGTCAGGGAGGCGCTGGAGCACGGCGTCAAGGTCGCCGGCTCGACGGTGCATTTCGTCGACGATCAGGTCGACCACGGACCGATCATCATGCAGGAGGCGGTTCGGGTCGAACAGAACGACACCGAGACCACTCTTCACGAACGGATCAAGAACGTGGAGCACAGGCTGTTGCCGAGGGCGTGCGCGCTCTTCCTCGAAGGCAAGATCCGCATCGAGGACGGCCGGGTGATGGTGGATCAGACGTGACCACTAGGATGCCGCGGTGACGAAGCGAGCGCTCCTGAGCGTCTCCGACAAGACCGGGATCGTCGAACTGGGACGACGGCTCGTCGATCTCGGCTTCGGCATCGTTTCGTCGGGTGGAACGGCGTCGGCGCTCGCCGATGCGGGCGTTCCCGTCACGAAGGTGAGCGACGTTACCGGCGCACCGGAGATCCTGGGCGGACGCGTCAAGACGCTCCATCCGAAGATCCACGGCGGCATCCTGGCGGACCGTCGCAATCAGGAACACGTCGACGAGTTGGAGAGACAGGAGATCGAGCCGTTCGATCTCGTGGTCGTCAACCTCTATCCGTTCGAGCGAACGATCTCGCATCCGTCGGTAACCGAGGACGATGCGATCGAGCAGATCGACATCGGGGGCCCGGCGATGGTGCGGGCCGCAGCGAAGAACTTCCACAGCGTCGCAGTCGTCGTCGATCCCACGGACTACGGGCGGGTCCTGGACGAGCTGTCGCGCGATGGCGCTATCTCACTCGAGACCCGGCGCGCCCTGTCGCGTGCCGCGTTCTCCCACACCGCCGCATACGACGCCGCGATCTCCGCCTACCTGTCGAAGGACGAGCCGTTCCCCGCGAAGTTGGTGCTTGCCGGGGACAAGATCATGGATCTGCGCTACGGCGAGAATCCGCACCAACAGGCGGCGTTCTACCGCTCCGCCGGACCGCGCGGCGGTGTTGCTGCGGCCGAGCAGCTCCACGGCAAGGAGCTCTCCTACAACAACATCCTCGACACCGACGCCGCGTGGAAGCTCGTTCTCGATCTCGACGGGCCCGCCGCCGCGATCATCAAGCATTCGAACCCTTGCGGGGTGGCCGAGGCGCCGTCGCTCGCGCAGGCATACGCCACCGCGCTCGACTGCGACCGGACGTCGGCTTTCGGAGGGATCGTCGCACTCAGCCGCCCGTGCGATGTGGAGACGGCGACCGGGATCGCCGAGGTCTTCACCGAGGTAGTGATCGCCCCGGACTTCGACGACGACGCCCTCGCCGTGCTGACGCAGAAGAAGAACGTTCGTTTGCTACGAGCGACGCGGGAGATGCCGGTGGAGCCCGAGGTCCGCAGGGTCGCCGGAGGCTTTCTCGTGCAGTCTCCCGACCCTTCCGACACGGCGGACGACGCCAAGGTCGTCACGAAGGCCGAACCCACGGACGAACAGTGGGAGGACCTGCGTTTCGCGTGGGTCGTCGCGAAGCACGTCAAGTCGAACGCGATCGTTCTGGCACACGACCGCACGGCAGTTGGGGTCGGCGCCGGTCAGATGAGCCGGGTCGAATCGACGGAGCTCGCCGCCCGTCGCGCCGGTGAGCGCGCCAAGGGCACGGTGTGTGCATCCGATGCGTTCTTCCCGTTCCGGGACGGACTCGACGCCGCGGTTGCAGCGGGCGCAGTAGCGATCATCCAACCGGGTGGTTCGGTTCGGGACGACGAAGTGATCGCCGCAGCCGACGAGCACGGCATCCCAATGGTCTTTACGGGCCGACGGCACTTCCGGCACTGATCGAGGAGGTTAAGTGACCGCGACCATCATCGACGGCAAGAAGATCGCAGCCGATATCCGTCAAGAGGTCGCACGCGAGACGAAGGTCCTGGCAGACCGCGACATCACTCCGGGTCTTGCGACGGTCCTCGTAGGAGACGACCCCGCTTCGAAGATCTACGTGGCTTCTAAACAGAAGGCATGTGCGGAGGTCGGCATCAAGGTATGGGATCACCCCTTGCCCGCCAGCACCCCCCAGGACGAGCTGCTCGACCTTCTCCGGGGCCTCAACGACGACGATCGGGTCAGTGGGATCCTGGTGCAACTCCCTCTTCCCGAACACATCGACGAGGACCTGATCCTCAACGCGGTCGATCCCAACAAGGACGCCGACGGGTTCCACCCTCGCAACCTCGGACGGTTGCTGATGGGGGATCCGCTGATCGCGCCGGCCACTCCGGCAGGCATCCAGCAGCTCCTCATCCGTTCCAACGTGGAAACGACCGGAGCGCACGTCGTCATCGTCGGGCGAAGCAACATCGTCGGGAAACCGATGGCGGCGTTGATGGTGCAGAAGGCCCCCGGTGCCAACTCGACGGTGACGGTGTGCCACACGGCGACGAAGGACCTCGAGGAGCACACGCAGAGGGCCGACATCCTCATCGCGGCGATCGGACGAGCGCGCGCCATCACCGCACCCATGGTGAAGGAAGGGGTGGTCGTGATCGACGTGGGGATGAATCGCACGGAGGCGGGGCTCGCCGGGGACGTCGATTTCGACGCGGTCAAGGACAAGGCTGCCGCCATAACGCCGGTGCCCGGCGGCGTGGGGCCCATGACGATCGCGATGCTGCTGAGCAACACCGTCACGCTCGCGACGCGCGCTGCGGGGCTCTAGCTCCCGTCGTCTCCCGTATCGCCGGAGGAACCATCCAAGCCGAAGGCGTCTCCCGAGATCGAATCGCGGGTGTCGCCGGAGCCGGAACCACTCGCATCCGAATCATCCGACCCGGAACCGCTCGTACCCGAATCGCCGGATCCCGACGACCCCGAATCGCTGGTTCCCGAATCGCCCGAGCCGGAATCTCCTGAGCCGGAGGTGCCGGAACCGGAGTCGTTCGAGCCGGAATCTCCCGAGCCGGAATCGCCGCTTCCGGAATCGCCCGATCCGGAGTCGTTCGAACCGGAGGTTCCGGAACCAGAATCGTCCGAGCCGGATCCACCCGAGCCACTCCGGTCGCCCGATCCCGAATCGGAATCGCCGGAACCGGAGCCATCGGAACCGGATCCCGAGTCGTCGGAGCCGTGACCCGACGAGGTTCCCGAGTCGTCGCCGGTCCCGTCGTCACCACTGCCTCCACCGTTGTCGTCCCGACCGCCGTGGTCGTCGACGCCGGGAACGGCTTCGTCCGGGTTGCGGATGATGGTTAGGGCTTGGTCTTCGAGTTTCGAGATCGTCCGCGCTCCGGCCGCGACCGAGCTCCGAGGGAGATCGTCGAGGAGGTCGCGCGCGATGCCGAGTTCTTCGAGGGCGACCACGGCGTCTCGAACGGCCGCGGCGCGATCCGTGGCGACGAGGTCGCCCGCATGATCGACGAAGTCCGCGGCCCGATGCAGATGGTCGTCGAACTCCGCTTGCAGACTTCGGGCCAAGCCGACGCTTCCCAGAACCTTCCGCACCGGATAGAGCGGTTGTCCCGGTAGTGCCGTGCGGCCCCCGATGGCAGCGACGAGCAACAGCGCGCACACGGCGATCGCGGGAACCATCATGCGGAAGGGAGCGAATCTCGATCGGCGCATCGCTGCGCCGCTGACGAACATGGCACGGTCGCGGCGCATCATCGCGGGGTCGAGTTCGTAGTCGCTGGAGATCCTGCGGGCGACATCCACCAGCTCGGCGTCGGCCCCCTCGAGCGGGCGGCCGTTCAGGGCGTCGTCCAGGGCACGGGCCCGTCGCCTCGATACGTCTCGTGTCATGGCGTCACCATCTTGCGGAGGTTCTGGAGGGCACGGAACTGGAGCTGTCTGACCGCGTTCGCGTTGCGACCGGTCGCGCGAGCGACCTCATTCGTATCGAGACCTGCGGCGAAACGCATCAGAACCACTTCTTTCTGGTCCTCGGGAAGACCGGCGACGAGACGCTGGAGCTCGGTCGACGTCTCGGTGAACAGCACCGCGGTCTCGGGAGAGTCCGCGTGCCCGGTCGGTTCGACCTCTTCTCGCGGGTCTTCTCTGTTCCTGACCCGGTGATGGTCGGTGATGAGGTTGGCCGCGATCCGGAAGAGCCACGCCTCGAACCCACCGCCTCGCCATCGGAACCGGTCGAGATTGCGTAGGACGCGCGCGAAGGTCTCGGAAGCGATGTCTTCAGCGTCACGCTCATTCCCGACCTTTCCGATCGCGTAGCGGAAGACTCGCGGGTAGTAGTGATCGAACACCGCCCCCGCTGCATCTTCGTCGCCTCGGGCGGCGCGCCGCACCTGATCTCTAAGGTCTTCCACATGCCTCCGTTTAACGGGAAATCCGGACTTACGTTACGGGGTTCTGCCCGAACGCGATCCGGCCGTAACGCGGGGTCGCCACGACCGTTGTACGGGGGTCAGAACACCTCCAGAACGAGAGGAGTAGCGGATGAGTTTCTTGAAGCGGAACGTGGCGATCGTGCTGGTCGCGGTCGTCGTCGCCCTCGGCGGCGTTGCCGCCGCATTCGCCTCGACCGGCACGTCGGCATCGCACCGTCAGGATGCCAATGCGACCTCGGGGCATCACCAGCGCCGTCATCACCGTCACCACCGTCTCGACGCTCTGCAGGCGCCCGACCCGACCCCTTCGGCGGACGACCAGGGCGACGACAACGGGCAGGACGAAGCCGAGCCCGGCGACGACAACGGTGGCGACGAGGCCGAGGTCGGCGACGACAACAGCCAGGACGAGGCCGAAGCGGGCGACGATCAGGGCCAGGACGAAGCCGAGGCCGGCGATGACAACAGCCAGGGCGAGGACGAAGCCGAGTCCGGCGACGATCAGGGTCAGGACGAAGCCGAGTCCGGCGACGACCAGGGCGAGGACGAAGCAGAGAGCGACGACAACAGCGGCCCGAGCGACAACTCAGGTTCGGACGACCAGGAGGACAACTCCGGTTCCGACAGCGGCGAGGACAACTAGCCGCCCTTTACAGCTCCAGCGATCAACAAGAGAGGCGCTTCGGCGCCTCTCTTCGCGTGCGGGTTCTTACCGCTGCGAGAGGGCCTTCCACTCGCGCGGCGGCGGGCCGACATATTCGTGGTCGGGCCTGATGAGACGGTTGTCCGCATATTGCTCGCGCACGTGGGCCGTCCACCCGGCAACGCGGCTGCACGCGAACACCGGAGTGAAAAGGTCGGTGGGGATCTGTAGATAGCCGTAGACCGATGCGGCGTAGAAGTCGACGTTCGGGTAGATCCCCTTCTCGTCCATGACCGCCTTCTCGATCTCTTGGGAGATCTCGAAGTTCGAGGGATCGCCGGTCTTGTCGGCAAGCTCCTTCGCCATCTTCCGGAGGTGCGTCGCACGGGGGTCCTCGGTCTTGTAGACGCGGTGACCGAAGCCCATGACCTTCTCTTTGTTGCGAAGCTTGTTGATCGTGTAGTCGCGGGCTTTCTCCTTGCCCCCGAGCTGTTTGATCTCTTTGATCATTCGCATCACTTGCTCGTTGGCGCCACCGTGGAGCGGGCCTTTCAGGGCCGCGATGGCCGCCGTGATGGCCGAGTGGATGTCCGACAGCGTCGCGGCGCAGACCCGCGCCGCGAAGGTGGAGGCATTCATGGTGTGGTCGGCGTGCAGGATCAGACAAACGTCGAAGATCCGGGCCGACTCGTCGTCGGCCTTGTCGCCCTTCAGCATGTAGAGGAAGTTCGCGGCCTGGCTCAGGCCCTGATCGGGCGCCACCAGGCCCTCGCCCTTCCGCAGCCGGTCGTAGTAGGCGACCATCGTGGGCAGCACGGCGCAGAGGCGGATGGCCTTGCGGTAGTTGGCCTCCGAGGACGTGTCCCACCCGTCAGGGTCCTTGGCGGAGGAGGCCGATACGGCGGTCCGCAGCATCGACATCGGAGCACAGTTCTCGGCGAGGTAGGGCATCAGTTTCATCGCCAGATCGTTCGGCTCCCGCTCGCGTCCGAGCTGCTGCCTCAGCTCGTCGAGTTGAGCCGGAGTGGGGAGCTCGAGGTGATGGAGGAGGTAGATCGTCTCCTCGAACGTCGCATTGGGCGCGAGGTCGTGGATGTCGTAACCGACGTAAGAAAGGACACCCTTCTTACCGTCGATGTCGCTGATGGCGGTCTCGGCGGCGACTACACCTTCGAGACCTTTGCCCGGGGTT
>DASSMG010000119.1:0-2652 GCA_035688995.1 Actinomycetota bacterium | reverse complement strand
CGCGGGACTCTTCAAGCGTCGCGACGGTCGCTGGCGGGCCGAGAGCTTCGTGCTCGCAGGGTTCGTGCTCTCGTACGGCCCCTGGTTGCTCCCGTTCTCACACCGTGAGGCGGTCTTCAACTTCTACGTGCTGCCTGCGGTCCCGTTCCTGTACCTGGCGCTCGGGTACGTCGCAACACAGATCGGATGGTCGTGGGAAGCAAAGGCAGCGATCGCACTCTTCGCGGCGGCCTCGATCGGCTTCTTCGCGTTCTACTACCCCGTGGTCGCCGACGTGCACATACCGAAGTCGTCGTGGGACCGGCGTATCTGGGTGTTCGACAACTGCGACAAACCGCCGGGCAAACCGACGAAGTCCACGATCACGGACACCATCGGCAAACGTACGAAGATCCACGTAACGAAGACCACGTCCAACGCCGACATACCGCCGACGGGGTGGTGCTGGATCTAACGCGCGATCGGTGCGACTAGCTCGATCCCTGGATGTCGAGCAACTCGACCTCGAAGACCAAGGTCGCGTTCGGGGGGATCACCGGCGGGCTACCCGCGGCGCCGTAACCAAGCTCGGGCGGGATCGTCAGCTCACGCTTCCCGCCGACCTTCATCCCGACCAGCCCCTCGTCCCATCCTTTGATCACCTGGCCGGCGCCGAGGGGGAACGTGAAGGGCGAGCCGTGGTCGCGGGATGCATCGAACTTCTTTCCGCTCTCGAGCTTTCCGACGTAGTGGACGGTGAGCGTGTCACCGGCCTTCGCTTCCGGTCCGGTTCCACATTCGAGGTCCTGGTATTTCAAGCCGTCCTCCATCGTCACGGTCGACTGCGAGCACGTGTCCTCCGACGCACTGCCACCGGAGTCCGACGGGGACTTGTCGCCGCAGGCGGCGAGCAACAGCAACGGGAGGGCGAGTAGCGCGATCGATCTCTTCATGGCATCCATAGGCGGCACCCTAGACGAACTCACCGTGAAAGCGGCACGCTTAAGGAGAGGGACGGGACGATCTGGATCCTTCGTCGCGACCGGCGTAGTGGGCTCGCCGCGTTCGGCGAGGCCGGCTGCCCGGCGTGTCTCGCGGTCGGAGTGGTGACGAGGAAGGTCGCACCCTAGGCTTGCAGCCATGCACCGTCAGATGCAGCGACAATCGACCGAGGTGCTCTTCGGCGAGCAGAGCGGCCAGCGCGACGAGGTGCCGCTCGTGCTGTTCGTCTGCGTACACAACGCCGGGCGGTCTCGTATGGCGGAAGCCCTGTTCGAGCATCTCGCCCAGGGCCGGTACCGCGCGGAATCGGCCGGCACCGATCCGGCCCCCGCTCCGCACGCCGAAGTCGTATCCGCCATGAGAGACATCGGATTGGAGATCGCCGACGCACCCGGGCGATTGCTGACGCCGGAGCTGGCCGACGAAGCCCATCTCGTGGTCGGGATGGGCTGCAACGTCGAAGAGGCGTGCCCCGCCTTGACGGTTCCGCTCGAAGACTGGGGCCTGGACGATCCCAAGGGGAAGTCAGCCGACGAGGTTGCCGACATCAGGGATCAGATCGAGCTGCGCGTCCGGAATCTGATCGGGCGGCTGGATCGCGACTCGAGCTAAGGCTTCGGCGTAGGCCGGGGCCGGTGTTGCGCCCGAGCGAGGGGTCTCAGCCCCTTCCACTCGCGATCGGTCGTAGCCGAGAAGTCGTAGTAGCTGCCGCCGATGGCCTTGTGCCCGCGCACGGCGCGCACGAACCCTTTGACTTCGGGCTGCCCGGTGTCTCCACCGATGCCCCCGATCATGTGGATCGCAACGTCGGTACCGGCTTCGTGCCGGATCTTCCGGATGCCGCGCGCGGTGTAGTCCTTCGCGTCCCGGTATCCGTCGCTGCGGAACGAGAAGTAACCCATCGGAACGAAGACGTCGTAGAGGCGCGCCACGCGCTGGTACGGGAACGGTTGCCAGTAATCCGAGACGACGGGATCCGGCGTGATGGCTCCCAGTGGGTAGGACCGGCCGACGAGCGACCTGACGCGACGCGACAGATCGAGCAACGCGCGATTCCTACGCCACACGTTTCCGACCCGAGTGGATTCGATGTCGAGTGCCAGCGAGTCGAACCCGTGATGGGCCCGTCCGAAGTGGTACTGCGCCTTGACGCGCCGTACGTCCTTGCGCAGATGCTTGAACGACGGCACGTACCAGGCCACGACCGCCATGTCGCGTTTGTGTGCGGCCGCGAGGAAACGCCGGATCGCTCGCGGCCGGAACAGATCCACGTCGGCGCCGTAATTCGACGTTTGGAGGAACAGCGTTCTGACGTGGTGGTGGTGCAGCTTGCGCACCGCGAGGGTGGGGTGCCGCCACGGCCACCGGTTGTAGATGTCGATCCACGAGCCCAGATCTCGGTACGCGCCGAGTTCGGCGGTCGGCCGACGTTCGTGTGTCCTGCGATCGGCGAGATGGACGTCGTGACGCTGCGCCCTCGCGCCATGACCAGAGGTCGCGCGCGGTTGCCGCTCCAGCTCTACGGGTTTCCACAGCCCAACACCCAACAGAACGAGCACGCACGCGATCGGCACGGCTCGCGCCGCGCCGAGATAGCTGCCACCGGCCACGCGGCCAGGCTATGCAACAGGAACTGGAAAATCGGTACGTAATCGGCGCAGCGAGGGCTAC
>DASSMG010000118.1:0-7861 GCA_035688995.1 Actinomycetota bacterium | reverse complement strand
TTGGTGAAGTTGATGTTGCGATTGACGACGTAGGTGACCTCGTCGCCGACGGCCTCTCGCCGCAGAGAATCGGCGACATCGAAGAGACGTTCCCGCTCGACGCCGCGGGCCGTGAAGAGAAGCGCGATGTCGCGCTCGGCGAGTTCGTCGCCGGAACCGACCCGATCGAGCAGCTCCATCACGGGGCGGCGCGCGGTCCGGCCCGGCACGCGCCACGCGCCGGCGCGTGCGCTTTCGACCGCCCTCGTCGCGTCGACCGGTGGCAACACGTCCACGCCCGAGAACCACTCTTCGTTCTCGGGACGGCGATAACCCTCGGCATCGATCGCATCGAGCACCGCCGCTCGTAGACCCGGTGCCAGCCACCTCTCGCGCGCGGCCGGCTCACCGCAATAGCCCGGGTAAACGGCCAGCCGCTGCATGAGGAGATGACCGCGCCCCTCGGTCACGTCGCGTAGCTCGTCCAGGTGGGGCCACGGCGCCTCGGGGTTGACGTGGTCGGGAGTCACCGGAGAGACCCCACCCCAATCCGACAGTCCCGCGTCGAGGTACCGCCCGTAGTCCTGCGGGGTCAGGTTCGGCGGTGCTTGCACGCCGACCTCGGGACCCATGATGAGACGCGTCATAGCTATCGCGAGGAGCATGTCGTCGACCGAGGGCTCGGGATGGTCGCGCATGAGGATGTCGGGCTTGGCCCGGAAGTTCTGGACGATCACTTCCTGGATGTGGCCGTGACGTTCGTGCGACGCCCGGATCGCGAGCAGGGCGTCGATCCGTTCGGCATACGTCTCGCCGATGCCGACCAGGATCCCCGTGGTGAACGGGACCTGAGCGACGCCGGCGGCTTCGAGGGTCGCGAGCCGCACCGCGGGCTTCTTGTCGGGGGCACCGAAATGCGCCATCCCCCGTTTCAGGAGACGTTCCGACAGCGTCTCGAGCATCGTCCCCTGGCTGACGGTGACGTCGCGGAGAGCGGCGGCTTCCTCGACCGTGAGAGCGCCGGGGTTGGCGTGCGGCAAGAGGCCGGTTTCGTCGAGGACCGTGCGGCAGGCGTCGACGAGGTACTCGATCGTGGTGGAGTAGCCCATCGCATCCAACTCGTTACGGGCTTCGGCCCACTTCCGCTCGGGCTTGTCCCCCAGGGTGAACAGGGCTTCCTTGCACCCCGCCTCGGCCCCCGCCCGGGCGACCGCGAGCACCTCGTCCATCGTCATGTAGGCACGCTCGCCGGGACGCGGTGGGTGGGCGAAGGTGCAGTAGCCGCACGCATCGCGGCACAACTGCGTCAGGGGGATGAAGACCTTCTTCGAATACGTGATCCGGGGCCCGACGTGGTCGTCGCGCAGCATTCGGGCAGCTTCGACGACGGGGTCTGGATCGCGGAGCGCAAGTTCGGCGAGCTCCCTGATCTCGTGATCGTCGAGACGTTCGCCCTCGCGCGCTCGCCCCGTCAGCGACACAAGGCGAGTCATGGCGGGCAGCATAGACGGGCGATGCGGGCGGCGGTCTCCTCGTTCCACGGGGCTAGACTGCCGCGCCCAGCCGGGCTCGGGAGGTAACGATGAGGATCACGGCGCTCGCCGGCGGAGTCGGCGGAGCCAAGATGTTGGCCGGCCTGGCGAGGGCGGTCGACCCCGCTTCGCTCACCGCGATCGTCAACACCGGCGACGACGACGACATCTACGGCGTGCACGTCAGCCCCGACGTCGACATCGTCACGTATCGCTTGGCGGGCATCGGCGACGCGGAGCGCGGTTGGGGCATCGCCGGGGACACCTTCCATCTCGTCGACTCGCTGGACGCTCTCGGCGGAGCGGCGTGGTTCCGTTTGGGCGATCGGGATTTCGCCACCTGCTTGTTCCGGACCGACGCGCTGCGCGCCGGGCGATCTCTCTCCGAGGTCACCGATGCGATCCGTCGTCGTCTGGGGATCGAGGCCCGCATCCTGCCGATGACGAACGACCGGGTTCGCACCCGCTTCACCACGACCGAGGGCCGCACACTCGAGTTCCAGGAGTATTTCGTCAAGGAGCGTCAGCAGCCCGAGATCGCCGAGGTCGTCCTCGACGGTGTCGAAGACGCGTCGCCGGCCCCGGGTGTGCTCGACTCGATCGCAGCCGCCGACACCGTCGTGATCTGCCCGTCGAACCCGGTCGTCTCGATCGGTCCGATCCTCGCGCTCGACGGCGTGCGCTCTGCGGTCGCGGCGCATCCCCGCGTGGTCGCGGTGTCGCCCATCGTGCAAGGCAAACCGTTGAAGGGGCCCGCCGACAAACTGCTGCATGCGGTCGGCGCGGCCAGCACGGCTTCGGGTGTCGCGGAGCTCTACCGGGACCTCTGCGATCTGTTCGTGGTCGACGCGACGGATCCCGACGAGGTCCCCAAGGTCGAGGCACTCGGCCTGCGAGCGATCGCGCTCGACACGATCATGCATGACGACGACGCGGCCGCACGGCTCGCGACCGAGTTCCTGGCGTGACCGAGCTACGCGTCATCCCCATCACGGGGGTACCGGAGGTCACCGTCGGCGATGACGTCGCGCTGCTCATCGTGTCCGCTCTCGGTTCGGACGCCTTGGAAAACGGTGACGTGGTCGTCGTGACGCAGAAGGTCGTTTCGAAAGCGGAAGGCCGGCTCGTCCCCGCCGCCGATCGGCGGCGGGCCCTCGAGGAAGAGTCCAAGCGCGTGCTCCGTCGCAGCGGAGAGATGCTGATCTCGGAGACCCGGCACGGTTTCGTCTGCGCGAATGCCGGCATCGATGCCTCCAACATCGAAGGCGACAACATCGCCCTCCTCCCGATCGACCCGGATGCCTCGGCCCGCCGGATCCGATCCCGCATCGCTCATCTCACGAACGTCGACGTCGGCGTCGTCATCAGCGACACGTTCGGCCGCGCGTGGAGACTCGGTCAAACCGACGTGGCCATCGGCGTCGCCGGAATCGAGCCGTTCGTCGACCATCGCGGGACCCACGACGTACAGGGCCGCGAGCTCAACGCCACCCGCATCGCCGTCGCGGACGAACTCGCCGGGGCGGCCGAGATGGTGATGGGAAAGGCCGAGCGCATCTGCGCCGCGATCGTGCGCGGAGCTCCGGTCACGTTCGGACGCGGCGCCGCCGTCGAGCTGGTCCGCCCCCCGATCGACGACCTCTTCCGCTAACCGCGCGGCGGCGTCGGCGGGTCGGCGGGTCCTTTATGACGTTAGTCACGCTATGCGTGACGAACGCAACAAAGACCGTGCGTCACCAGTGCTCGCGGCGGACGGTTTCGGCACGCGGCTTGGGCCCCCGCGCGAGCGAGCCCGACCGGCGGTCGGGGGCCGGGTGGCCGATCGTCACCACTCCGATCGGCGAGACGTCGTCGGGGATGCCCAGCGCGGTCTTCAGCTCGGGCACGCTGTGGAACCCGACGAGTCCCGCGGCGAGACCCTCGTCCACCGTGGCGAGCAGCGCCAGCATCAGCGCCGCTCCCGCATCGACCCACCAGTACGGAACCGGCCAGTCCATCTCGGGATCGCCCGGCCGACGTTTGTCGGGCTCGTTGTAGCGCTCGTGGTAGTCGTCGGCCCGGACGCAGACGACGAGGTGCACCGGTGCGATGGAGATCCACGGCCCCAATCCGTTCGCGATGTAGGCGGGTTCGTCGGCGAGCTCGGCGATGCGGCGTCGGGTGGCCTCGTCGGTGACGACGATCAGCCGCACGCCTTGCGAGTACCCGGCGCTCGGCCCGCGAAGCGCCGCCGCGGCGATCCGATCGATCGCGTCCTCGGACACCGGCTCGTCGGTGTAGTTCCGGACCATGCGGCGCCGCCTCACGACCTCCGAGAACTCCACTTGCCCTCCTTGATCGGTAACCCCGCGGGATTGGTAGCCTCCCGCCCGTGAGTAAGAAGCTAGAGGAGAAGCAGCGGCGCCGCCTGGCGGAGGAGAAACGCCAGGCCGAGAGGCGCAAGGCCGCCCTGCGGCGCAACCTCGTGACGATCGTGGTTGCGGTCGTCGTCGGCGCCCTGGTCGTTTTCGCGATCGTGTCGCAGCGCAACGGTGAAAGCACCAAGAACACGGCCGGAGCCACCCTCAAGAACGACGTGGCGGCAGCGGACGCGAATTGCAGCGAGGTCCAAACGTTCGAATCGGCCGGGCGCGACCACATGGAGGTCGGCGCGACGCCCGATCCGCCGTACAACTCGAGCCCTCCGACGTCGGGCGACCACTACGCGGTCCCGGCCGACACCGGCTTCTATCGGGACGCGCTCCCGCCGGAGCAGGTCATCCACAACGAGGAGCACGGCCAGATCATCATCTGGTACCGGCCCGACGCGCCCGAGTCGCTGATCAACGACATCGAGGCACTCGTGAACCAGCAGCCCGACGCGACCGTCGCGACGCCGTACGACGGCGAGTTCCAGGACGACTACCAGTTCGTGATCTCGGCTTGGACCCATATGCAGTCGTGCGAGAAGATCTCGCAGGACGTGGTCGACGCGTTCCGCACGAAGTACCAGGGCAAGTCGCCCGAGCCCCTGACGCCGCCGTTCAAGGGTTAAACGGGGCGCTGCTGCCTCGCTCGTCGCGTCCGCCACGCGGCGACACGCTTGACGTCGTCGACCAGACGCATCCCCGCCCATGCGGCCGCGATCGAGGCCGCCACTTGAAGGGCGAGCAAGGGAAGCTCTATCGCGCCGGCCGGGGTCATCCCGGTAGCCAACCGCGGGGCCGGGCCCGAGCGCACTACGCAATGAAAGAAGGCTCGTCTACGTAGGCCCGATCAGCCCCGGTACCACGCAACCGTTTGCTTGAGCCCCTCGGTGAGCGGAGTCGACTGGCTCCACCCGAGGACTTCGGTCGCACGCGAGGTATCGACGGCCGAAGAACTCCTGTGGGTCCCGCCGGTGGCGAAGATCGGATCGAACCGGGACGACGTCAACGCCGCGATCTCGGCGTGAAGGCCCTCAAGGGTGCATGCGGTGCCGCTCCCGATCTCGAGGAACTCACCGTCACCGGCATCGACCGCGGCGGTGAACGCGGCCGCGACGTCGTCGACGTAGACCAGGTCCCTCGTGTCGGTCGCGTGGCCGTGGATCGTGCAGGGACGGCGCGACAACATCTTGTCGACCACGAACGCGACGAGGCCTCCTTCGCTTCCCTCGTTCGGTAGCTGCCGGGGCCCGTACACATCGGACAGAACGAGTCCCGTGTACGCGAGACCGCGCGCACTTCCGTAGTACCGCAAGTATTCGTGCCCGGCGCGACGGGAGATCGCATAGGGAGACCCGGGAACGGGCTCGACCGCAACGCAGCTAGAACCGGCCACGACCTTGCGCGCTCCGGACGCGGCCGCGGCTTCGAGCACGTTGATCGTCCCGAGCAGGTTCACGGTCGCATCCGTGAGCGGATCGGAGATCGAGCCCGCGATGTCGATGTTCGCGGCGAGATGGATGACGAGCTCCGGCTTGACGCGCTTGATCAGATCCGCAACCGCGTTCGAGGTGACGTCCACGCGCTGGAACGAGAATTTGCCGGTCTGACTCGACCTTGCCGTCGCAAGGTTCGCCAGCGATCCGGACGACAGGTTGTCGACGCCGATGACGTCTTCGCCTTCGGTGAGGAGCCGCTCGACGACGTGGGAGCCGATGAAACCGGCTGCACCGGTAACCAAGATCTTCACGACAGCACCTCGCCATCTCCGGCGGTGTGATCCTTCACGTGCGCGTCGGGGCTCACGGTCACCCCGGCCCCCAGGATCGAGGTCGAGATGTCCGCGCCCTCCCCTACAGATACCCCGGGAAGGAGAACGGAATCGGTGACCGAGGCCCCCGAATCGATCGACACGCCTGCGCCGATGCACGACCCGGCGATCTCGGCCGCAGGGTCGACCGTGGCCGACGGGTCGATCAGCGGGCTGCCTATCTCGGTCACAGCATCGGTTCGGAACACGCCCCCGACCGCGTCGAGGTTGGCCTCGAGCAACGAGCGTGGGGTTCCGATGTCGCGCCAGTAGCCCGGCAGGGAGGTCGCGTACAGAGCCGCTCCCTCGTCGATCAGGCCGGGGAACAGCTGGTGCTCGGTCGACCACACCTCACCCGAAGGGATGCGATCGAGTATCGACGGTTCGAAGACGTAGACGCCTGCGTTGATCAGGTTCGTCACCGCTTCGCCCGGAGGTGGTTTCTCGATGAAGCGCTCCACCCGCCCGTCGTCGTCCGTCGGAACCACCCCGAAACGCGACGGATCCTCGACGGGAACGAGAAGGATCGTCGCCTCTGCTCCGCGGTCACGGTGAAAGCGCGCCAGTTCGGTGAGCTCGATGTCGGTCAACACGTCCCCGTTCATCACGAGCACAGTGTCGTCTCGGGCGAATCGCTCCGCGTTCTTGATCGCACCCGCGGTCCCGAGCGGCTCTTCCTCGTGCGTGACGTGCATCGTGAATCCCCACGACTTCGCTCGTTCGACCGTGTCCCCGAACGCATCGGCGAGGTACGACGTCATGAGGACGGCCTCGTCGACGCCCGAGGCTTGGAGCGAGCGAAGCACGTGCTCGATGTGAGGACGGTTCGCGATCGGAAGAAGGTGCTTGGGCCGGGTGTAGGTCAGGGGGCGTAGACGCGTTCCGAAACCGCCGGCAAGGATGAGTGCCCGCACTCACACACCGGAGCTACTGCGGAACGAGAAACCGATGACGGCGATCCCGATCGCGATCACCGCGACCCCGATCCAGCGAAGCGGAGGAACGTGCTCGTGAAGGTGGTAACGAGCGAACAGCACGACCGCGATGTAGGAGATCCCGATCATCGGGTAAGCGACCGAGAGGCGCACCCGGGATAGGACGATCAACCAGAACACCGCCGACACTCCGAACAGGACGAGACCCACCCAGAGGCGCGGCTCGCGCGCGACGCGCCCGACGGTCTGACCGATCGAGCCGAGCTCGGACTTCCCGAGACGCCCGACGTTGTCCATCGCCGTCTTCAGCGTGATCTGACCGGCGACGGCGAAGACAACGCTCACGAGAAGCAACACGACGGAAGCGAGACGGCCTCCCGAAGTATTTGCCGCCGCGTGGACGGTGCCCTCCAGCGCCTCCGCGCCCGGTACTTCAACCATGGGCGGGAGTGTAGAGGGTTAGGAACAGAGGACTTCGAGACCCGTCGCCGGGTCCCAGCTGAAGGTCGGCTGCGACAACGTCACGCGACGGGCCGAGTCGGGCACGGCGCACGACTGGTCGAGGTCTTCGAGTATCGGGCCGCGGATTGTCATCTCATCCGTGTGCGGATCCCACACGAAGTCGTTGTGTGCCCATATCCAGGTCGTATCGCCGCCGGCAAGGTCGCGCGTGAGCGTTCCGCGTTCGAAGGACTGCACCAGCTCCGTCGGCTCGCCGGTCGCGTCGAAGTGGTGGTAAGCGGGTGCCGCCGGCTCGCCCGGAGCGCCCCCGTAGGCCGCGAGTGCATCGGTGAACCCCCGCGCCGCCCTCGTCTTGTAGTGGATGCGGAACAAGGTGTCCTTGAGATCCAGCGCGTCACGGAAGGCCCATCCGCTGACACGAGCGGTGTCGCGGGATCCCACGATGCGGACGCCTCCGCCGCCACCCGAACGAACGACCGTGATGCGGCCGGACACCCCGTAGGGCTTGGGGAAGTCCACGTGCTGGAGATCGCCGACCGAATAGTGGTTCTGGACCACCGATTTGAAGGACCGCCACCCCATCGTGACCTTCCAGGTGTGGTTGGGGTTAGCAGAGACCGCGTCCGGACCATCGGGGACGCCGCGCAGATACGGGAGCGCCGTCCCTCCCCACACGTTCTCGTTGTTCTCGGTGTAGCCGCCCGAGGACGACGAGTAGAGGGCCTGGATCGGATCGCC
>DASSMG010000117.1:0-5772 GCA_035688995.1 Actinomycetota bacterium | reverse complement strand
TAGCGGAGGGCGTGGGACTCGAACCCACAAGTCCTTGCGGACAACGGTTTTCAAGACCGTCCGGTTGCCAATTACCGTAGCCCTCCACGTGCGAGCGTAGCCGGGCCCCCGCGGCGGGAACGTCCGCCGACGAACTCGATCCTTCTCCGGAAGTGTGAAGCGCCCCACTCCGTCGAGCAGGCGCTCCCGTGATGGTGGGTCCTCCGTCCACCGAACCACCGGAGGTGCCATGAGAAGGATCCTGCAGGGAATCACCGCCGTCGCCCTCGTGCTGTCGGCCTTGCTGATGATGTCGAGCCCGGCGCTCGCTACTCCGAAAGAGGTCGGCATCGATCGCAGCGACAACGAGGTGACCTTCGGTTACGACGCCCCGTCCGGTGCCATCGGATCGCAAACGACCTCGACGCGCGCCGGCATCAACCAGGACGTCACCTTCACGGTGACCGTCGACGAGGCCGAGGGGACCGGGCCCGGACTGATCGCACGGGTGATCCTCCGACTCGACACGGATCGCGGCCAGATCTACGACGGGTGGTTCTCGCTGCACGTCGCCGACGCCGACGGAGAGACCGCCTTTCACCGAGCTCGCCCCCGCTTCGTCCGGCTTCGACCCGAGCCCGGATGCCGGCGGGTCGCACTCCGCTACGTCTTCGATCTGCCTACGGGCGATTACGAGATGACGGGGACCTTCCAAGCGTCCTGACCCAGTCCCGACCCCAGGGAGATGCGACGCGGTCGTGCTCGATCAGGGCGCGATCGCGTCGAATCCCGTGTAGGGCCGCAGCGCCTCCGGGATGTTCACGGAGCCGTCGGCCCTCTGGTGATTCTCGAGTAGCGCAACGATCGTCCGGCCCACCGCGCAGGCCGTTCCGTTCAAGGTGTGCAGCAGGAACGTCTTGTTGTCACCGCCGCGTGCCCGGACCTGCAGGCGCCGCGCTTGGTAATCGGTCGCGTTGGTCGCGGAGGTCACTTCCATGTAGCGCGACGCTCCCGGAAGCCACGCTTCGTGATCGACCTTCTTCGCGGCCGAGGAACCGAGATCTCCCGCGCACATCACCAGCACGCGATAGGGGATCTCCAATGCCTGAAGGATGTCTTCCTGATTGGAACGGATGAGCTCGTACTCGTCCCACGACGTGTCCGGATGCGCGAACGAGAACTGCTCGACCTTGTCGAACTGGTGCACCCGGATGAGACCGCGAGTGTCCTTGCCGTAACTGCCGGCCTCGCGTCTGAAACACGAGGAGAACCCTGCGTAGCGGATCGGTAACGAATCCGCGGCCACGATCTCGTCGGCGTGCATCGAGGCCAATGCCACCTCAGACGTGCCGATCAGATAGAGGTCGTCACGTTCGACGCGATAGAACTCGTGCTCCTCGGTCGGAAGGAAACCGGTGCCGTACATCGCCGGCTCGCGAACGAGCACCGGCGTAACCACCGGTGTGAACCCTTTCGCGTACAGACGATCGACCGCGAATCGCACGAGGGCCAACTCGAGGATCGCCCCGCGGCCGGTCAGGTACGCGAAGCGCGCCCCCGACGTCTTCGCGGCGCGTTCTAGATCGAACAGCCCGAGGCCCTCACCGATCTCGGTGTGCTCTTTCGCCTGGAAGTCGAAGTTGGGATGGTCGCCGACCTCGCGCTCGACGACGTTGTCGTCTTCGGTCAGACCGTCCGGGACCGAATCGTGCGGGAGGTTCGGGAGATAGGCCAGCAGCTCGTTGAGCTTCGCCGCGGTCGACTCGAGCTCGGGTTCGAGCGCCTTCACCTCATCGGCGACGGCTTTCGATGCGGCGATGGCCTGCTGCCGTTCCTCGGGTGGCGCTTGTCCGATCGCCTTCGCGGCACGGTTCTGTTCCGCCCTCAGATCCTCGACCCGACGGATCAGTTCTCGGTGCCGCCGGTCGAGCTCGACGGCGGCGTCGAGGCCTTCGACCCCACCCCGGCGAGCGTAGGCCGCTGCGACCGCGTCGGGGTCTTCCCGGAGGAGCCTTAGATCGATCACCTTCGGAGGCTCAGCTCGCCGATGCGGCTTGGGATTCCCCTCGCCCGAAGCCGGCGACGGCCCCCGCGATGGCCTCGCGCTCTTCCTCCGACAGGTTGTGGTCGGAGGTCAGGCCCTGCACCGGCTTCGCGTAGGTCCTCGTCTCGGTCCGTCCGTTGATCGAAGTGATGACGACGCCGTCTCCGTGGTCGTCCAAGAGCGCGGCAGAGAACGACAGGCGACCGCCCATGTCCTCGAACGCGTCGTACCTGACCATGTGGAACCTTTGCAGCGCGAGGCGCGCCTGGGCGGCGATCGCCTCTTGCTCGCGCGTCATCCCGTCCACGCGTTCGTCGATGGTCTTGACCTGCCGGACCCAGTGCGACACCGCGGCGATGATGTCTCGGTCGCCGGATTCTCCACGCAGCGTCATGTACTCGCGTCGAGCGCGACGAAGTTTCAGAGCAAATATCAGCACGAAGAGGAGGCAGATGAGAGCGACGCCTGCGGTGATCGCCAGCGCAAGCGTCACCTGCTCCAAGGTCAGGTCGGGCACGGAGGCGCATCCTACACTTCGGAGATGCGCGAAGAAGAGGTCAGAGAGCTACTGACCAGTATGAAAGAGGGCGCCACTTCGGTCGACGACGCCGTGGATGCTCTGCGCCGGTTGCCGGTGAGCGACGTCACTTTCGCACAACTCGACACCCATCGAGAGTTGCGACAGGGCATGCCTGAGGCGATCTACGCGGAGGGCAAGACTCCCGACCAGGTTTTGGCTATCGGCGCAGCCCTCCTCGAGCGAACGACCGGCCCGGTGCTGGCGACGCGGGTCTCGCCGGACACCGCGCGGGCGCTACTCGAACGATGGCCCGACGCGACCCACCACGAGAGAGCGCGTCTCGTGGTGCTGCGCGGAGATCCGGGGCGGTATGCCGATTTCGGTGTGGTCGTCGCCTGCGCCGGGACCTCGGACCTTCCCGTCGCCGACGAGGCGGCGGGGGCGGCCGAGGCACTCGGGTTCACGGTTACGCGCATCACCGACGTGGGAGTAGCCGGGTTGCACCGCGTGCTCGCAGTGCAGGAACGGCTTCGGGACGCCGATGCTGTCGTAGTCGTGGCGGGGATGGAGGGAGCCCTCGCCAGCATCGTCGGCGGGCTCACCCCGGCTCCCGTCATCGCCGTGCCGACCAGCGTCGGCTACGGGGCCTCGTTCGACGGACTTGCGGCCCTGCTGGCGATGCTGAATTCGTGCGCCGCCGGGATCGCCGTCATGAACATCGACAACGGATTCGGGGCCGCCATGTTCGCCCTCCGGCTGGCTCGGGCGCGGGAACGATGAAGATCCTCTATCTCGATTGCGATGCGGGTGCAGCAGGGGACATGGTGGTCGCCGCGCTGCTCGACGCCGGCGCCCGTCCCGACATCGTGCGCTCGTCGATCGCAGCCCTCGCGTTGCCGGGAGCGAAGATCGCGATGCAGGAGGTCACGCGCGCCGACATCCGGGCGCTTCACTTCGTCGTGGACGCGCCGGAAGAGACGACGGCACGCCATTTGTCGGACATCGAAGCGTTGCTCGATTCGTCGTCTCTGTCTCCCGAGGTCCGAGCGCTCGCACTCGAGACGTTCCGCACTCTCGCGACCGCGGAGGCGCGGGTCCACGCGGCCGACCCTGAGAACGTGCACTTCCACGAGGTCGGTGCCGCCGATGCGCTCGTCGACGTCGTGGCTGCGTGCGCCGCGTTCGTGGATCTCGCGCCCGATCGAACGATCGCGTCTGCGATCGGCGTGGGCCGGGGCGAGATCACAACGCTGCATGGACCGATGAGCGCACCGGCACCCGCGGTCCTCGAACTCCTGAAGGGCGCGCCGATCGTCGAACGTTGGGATCATGAATCCGTCACACCGACGGGAGCTGCGTTGGTGCGCACGTTCGCCGATGCATTCGGACCGATACCGGAGATGATCCTTTCGGCTACCGGTTACGGCGCCGGCACGCGCAACACCGCCCATCCCAACGTCGTCCGAGCGCTGGTCGGAGAGTCCCTCGCCGAGGTTCAGGTCGAGACGGCGGTAGTCATCGAAACCAACATCGACGACATGTCTCCGGAGCTGTTCCCTTACGTGATCGAGGCTCTCCTCGCGGCCGGCGCTCACGATGCCTGGACGACGCCCATCACCATGAAGAAGGGCCGGCACGGGGTATCTCTGGGCGTTCTCGCAGCACCGGACGACGTCGATCGGTTGTCGGACATCATCTTCCGGGAGACGACGACCCTGGGTGTCCGAAAGAGCACCGTGACGAAAGACGCTCTGGCTCGCATGTGGGTGGAGGTAGAGGTCGACGGCATCCCGATCCGCGTCAAGATCGGGCGGCGCGCGGGGGCCGTAACCACCGTGTCCCCCGAGTACGAGGACGCCGCGGCTACGGCACGGACCACCGGGCGTCCCCTACATGAGATCTACTCGGCCGCCCGATCGGCGGCTCTCGAACTCCTGGGGACGGTCCCTCGCTAGGGGGATCGCAAGCCCAGGTGCGCGAACGACACTTCGCCGGCGGCGCCATCGAAGACGAACTCCACCCGGTCCGAGGTGATGATGCGTCTCGTCGCGGAGAGGTAGGGAACCCACGGTGCGACGTCGAGCATCACTCGGCGATCGAGAGCACTCCAACACGTCTGTCGATCGGAGTTCACGAGGATGCTCTCGCAGCGAGCGATCTCCGCATCGACCGATGGAACGCCTCCGCGTGGATAGGCAACGTGTAACCGCTCCGCGGTCGCTTTGGTCAGCCCGACCAGCGAGTAGTTGTAGTTGTCGGTCGCGGTGATATTGGCCCCCGACATCAGGAACCCCAAGATCGCGAACGGGTCCGGATAGTCCTTGACCCACGACGGCAAAGACGTGATCGCCATCGGAGACCGCGCGGTCGTGATGTATCCGTAGGGATCGTCCGGCACCCTCGTGTCCAGCTCGATCCCGATCTTGGCTAGCGACTCGGTGACGACATCGTCGAGCGACTCCCACTGCCCGTCGGTCCGCGTCACGTGCAGCACCCCGCGACACACGGCCGCGTCGCACCGACCGTCGTCGTCGTGGTCGTAGCGGGAGCGCCTCATCTCGCGGCGCGCGGCGGCGACGTCGCCCTCGTGGTGGTGGCTCGCATAAGGATCGAGTCCGGGCTCGTCCACCAGAGAGTCGGGAAGGATGTGGGTCGCGATCTCTCCCTGGATGGCGCCCCCCCAGGCACGTTGCAGCAGGTCTTTGTCCATGACGAGATTCACGGCCCGTCTCACGTGCAGGTCGTCGAAGGGCGGCTCCGTGAGGTTCATCGCGAGGTACCAGAGCCGGTCGTCTTGTTCCACATGGAGACGGTTCCGTAGTTGCGGATCGGACACGTACCGCCGCAGCGTGTCTATACCGACGTCCCCGGTCGAGAGGTCGACGCGGCCCTTCTCCAACCGAGTGAGCGTCTTGTTCGGGTCCTCTTGGATCGAGAAGCGGTAACGGTCGAACCCCGGGTCTCTGATCCCAGGATCGTCGGTGGCCGGGTCGTAATCCGGATTTCTCACGAGCGACAATCGCTTCGACGGATCGAACCCCGCGGCGGGAGTCAGCGAGTCGCACGACGTCGGATCCAGATCGTCGCTTCCCTCGATCATGAACGGACCGGTCGCGACGAGGTTGGGACCGTAGCCCCGGGATCGGTCGAAGCATCCGGCGATCTCCCGTGGGATGGGAGCGGTGGCCGGGAGCGTCAACCGGTCGAGGAAGTCACCCGTCGGTTGCGT
>DASSMG010000116.1:0-4065 GCA_035688995.1 Actinomycetota bacterium | reverse complement strand
AGGTCGCGACCTACGCCTACGTGAATCCTGTGATAGCGATCTTCCTCGGATGGCTCGTGCTCTCCGAGCAGCTGACGGTCTCGATCGTCGCCGGCGCCGCGATCATCGTGGCATCGGTGGCGGTCATCGTCCGTAAGGAATCCGCGTCGAAACCCGCCGTGAAAACGGAGGAACCTGCGCCCGCGGCCCTGGTAGGTGCCGACGCCTCGTAGCCTGTGGCGATGAAGGGACTCGTCGTCGCGCTCCTGCTCGTCGCAACCGCTTGCTCGAGCGGTCCCCCAAACGGTGTTGCGGCGGAACCATCGCCCTCACCGACACCGGCGCCGACCGAGACGCCCCGCGCGATCAACTTCCCCGGACCCGATCGCTCCGCGCCTTACAGGCCGGGAGTGCTGGCGAGAGAGATCCGCGTGACCGAGCACAAACTGCACCGGGCGATCGCCCTTTGGCAGGACGCGGGAGGTCGCCGGCGTAGCGCCGAAGGGCACACGGTCGCACTCGGCGCGTTGTGGCAACAGAAGCTCACGCGTCGTCTCGTTGCCCGCTCTCGGATCCTCGACCGGGTGCTCGGTGCACTGCCCGCCTCGCTCCGTCACGTGGTCGCGGCGCGCGTACGCGCCGGTGCCGGTCTGCGAGCGCTCACCTCGCCGGTGACCGGACACCCCGATTTCCGTATCACGCCACCCACTCCGTATCGGGAGCTCGAGCGCTTCTATCGCGCGGGAGACGACCGCTACGCGGTGCCCGCCGCGATCCTCGCTTCGGTGAATTTCGTCGAGACGAAGTTCGGCCGCTTCATGGGCCCGAGCTCGGCCGGCGCGAAGGGTCCGATGCAGTTCATGCCGTCGACATGGGACTCGTACGGAAACGGCGGAGACATCTGGGATCCGCACGATTCGATAATCGCGGCCGCTCGTTATCTCCACGCCATGGGAGCCCCGGGGGACATGGATCGGGCCCTGTACGCGTACAACAACAGCGAGGCCTACGTCCGGGCGATCCTCATCTACGGCCGCCAGATAGCGAACCGTCCCGATGCGTTCTACGAGTTCTACTTCTGGCAGGTTTTCGTGCGCACCAAGCACGGGGACGTGCAACTAACGGGACCGGGACACGACCACCTCTAGCTCGTGACGCTGCCTCGTCGAGGCGTAACGAAACGCTCCCGATGACGACGGGAAGTAGCTAGACCCCCGGCCGCCCGGCGCCGACGTAGTCGGAACGCTGCGCCGACACGACCCTCACGTACGCGCCGGTGTAGGGAGCCTCGACCATCTGGCCGTTGCCGATGTACATCGCAACGTGGTGGATGGGGCTTCCGAAGAAGAGAAGATCACCGGGGGCCCAGTCGCCCGACGAGACGCGGGCCGTGGCCGAATACTGCATCCCCGAGTTGTGCGGCAGCGAGACGCCGGCCTGACTCCAGGCCCACATCGTCAGGCCCGAGCAGTCGTAGGAGTTCGGTCCCGCGGCGCCCCATTGATACGGCTTTCCTACCTGGCTGAGCGCCGCGTTGACCGCGGTCTGTGCGGAGCCGTTCGGAGCCGGTGCCGGATTCGCAGGTACCGAAAGGATCGGGGCCGGCGCAGAGTTGGCCTGCTGCCGCGCGAGAGCGGCCTGCCTCGCCGCCTCGCGCCGTTCGGCACGCTCGATCTGGACGGTCAGTTGGTGGATCTCGTCCTTCTGGTCGGCAACCTTGGCGTCGATCTCATCGCGAAGGTCGGCGAGACGCTGCTCGGTAGCGGCGACTCGAGCGCGGTCCTCCTCGAGAACGGCGAGGTGCTGGTTGAGGGCGGCGCGATCAACCGCCAGCTGTTCGAAGACTTTGGCGTGGGCATTCTCGGACGCTTGCAGGTACTGCAGCGTGTTCTCGATCTCTGCGATCGTTTGTGAGCTCAGGACCGTCTCGATCGCCGAGCTGATGCCACCCGACTTGTACAGCTCCTGGGCGAGGGCCACCGCTTCGGCCTGACGGGAATCCATCCGGCGTTGGATCTGCTCGACGACGAGTCGGACCCGTCCCATCTCGGCCTGGATCGCGATGAGCCGTTCCTTCGTCGCGTTGTAGCGCTCGGAGACGAGCTCGAAGTCCTTCTCGATCTCCATGAGGCGGTTCTTGGCCGCGGCGAGATCGGCCCGACTGGGCGCGGCGCGCAGAGCCCCCGTCGACATCAAGGAGGCTACGCATAGGCAGAGGACCAGCGCCCCTGCCTTCAGGCGGCGGGGCAGCCGAGTGCCCGCCCGCGGAAAAGGCATCGTCATTACTTTAGCCGGACCTCGAGGATGTCCTGCGGCTGACCCACCAAGTCACCAAACCAAGCGCGGCCACCGTCGCCCCTGCTACGGCGACCTCTTTCCGCTCCAACTCGGGCCTACTCAGGCGGGGCATGGAGGGCAGTTGGGGGAATTGGGGCAGGCGGGATCGCAGACTGACCGGATTCCGGAAATTCTCGACCGTCCACCCCCGTTCCGAGGCGATCCGCCGTAGGGCGCGATCGGGATTGACAGGAACTGGATGACCAACCAGTTCGAGCATCGGAAGGTCGGTGGGCGAATCGCTGTAGGCGAACGAGCCATCGAGATCGATCCCGGTCTCGTTAGCCAGCCGCTCGATCGCCTCGGCTTTCGCCGGGCCGTACGCGTAGAACTCGAGTTCTCCGGTGTAGCGGCCGTCGACGACCTGCGGCTTCGTCGCGATCCAGTGATCGACGGCCAGCATCTGCGACATCGGCTCCACGATCTCTTCGGGTGACGAGGACACGATGCACACGAGTCGTCCCGCCGCCCGGTGCTGTTCCATGAGTTCCAGCGCCTCGGCGTAGATCAGCGGTGAGATGACGTCCTCGAGGACCTCGGTGACGACCTGGCGGACCTTGTCTTGCTCCCAGCCCGCGGTCAGCTTGGCGGCCTCCTCCCGCATCCTCTCCATCTTCTTCTCATCGGCCCCCATCAGGTGGAACACAAGTTGGGCGTAAAGACCTTTGAGTAACGACCCGCGCGTCAGCAGACCTTCACGGAAGAACGTCTTGCTCAGCGCCAAGGGACTGGACCTGGCAACGATCGTCTTGTCGAGATCGAAGAACGCTGCTTCAACCATCGTGTCGATTCTCCCATCGTGACCCACGTCACATCGGAATGCTTGCTGCGGCGGTGTCATCTCGACGTGATCCGCGTCGCCGTCGTCTGTGACGATCAATCTCGCCGTCTCGAGATAGCCCGCGCGTTCGATCGAGCGCCGGCATCGTGGGACGTGTCGATCCATGATTCCGCACCGGCCGACGCCGACATCGTCGTGTCACCGAACGGTTATGCGCACGGTATCCCACTAGATCTCGACGACCCCAACCGCACCTTCGAGGCGATCGAAAGTTCGCTCGCCTCACGACTCAGCCGCGTCGTTGCCGTGCTCGGCGCACGCGGTGGATGTGGATGCACTTCGGTTGCCCTTCACCTCGCTGCCGCGGCCGGACCGGAGGGCTGTCTGGTGGAGGCCCCCGGCTCGGGTGTAGCCGAGCGATTGTTGATCGACGAAGAGAGTTGTGACTGGCGCGAGGAGGACGTCGTTCGCGCCGCGATCCCCATCGCCCCTGGTTTGCGCGTCCTGTTGTCTCCACGCGATGGGGACGCCGGTGAGATCGCCGATGTTGCGGCGCGGGCCGTGCGCGAGTTCCCCTTCACGGTCGTCGACGCCGGTCGCACGTGGCCGAGCGGTCTACTTGCGGATGCGGCAATAGTGGTCGTCCCACGCAATGTTGCGGGGGCTCGTGGTGCAGCCGCCCTCCTGAACGATCACGAGAACGTCGCCGTCGCGGTGATCACGAATCGTACGGGACGCGGCGGCGAGATGAGCCGGCAAGACCTTCAACGGATCATCGGAAGACCGATAGCTCTCGACTTCCCGCACACACCCGCATTACGGGACGCCGAAGACGACGGACGTCTCGTCACCTCACCCTTCTTAGCGTGGTCTCGTCGGATCGAACGGTTATGCCGGGCGATAAAGAGGCTCTGACCAAGGCTCTCGATCTCGTCTACGAGCACGACGAGATCGCCGACCTCGACGAG
>DASSMG010000115.1:0-10334 GCA_035688995.1 Actinomycetota bacterium | reverse complement strand
CGGCGAGCCTCTTCGGCCTGCTGGTCGCTCGCAACGCGGATCCCCATCCCGAACTCGGCGTTGTCCTCGAACAGGGAGTTGGCCCACGCAGGCCCGCGGCCCTCGTCGTTCGAGGTCCACGGTGTGGTCGGCAGGTTTCCGCCGTAGATCGACGAGCATCCCGTCGCGTAGGCGACCAGCAACCGGTCGCCGAACAGTTGGGTCAGGAGCTTCACGTAGGGGGTCTCGCCACAACCGGCGCACGCCCCGGAGAACTCGAACAGAGGCTCCCGCAGTTGCGAGCCCTTGACCTTGGCCACGTCGATGACGTCGGGGTCGAGCGTTGGGAGATCCGAGAAGACCTTGAAGCGATCCAGCTCGACGTCGAAGTGGTCCGCGAGCGGATGGAGGTCGAGCGCCTTGTGGGTCCGATCGCTCTTGCTCGTGGCCGGGCACACGTCCACACAGATCCCGCAACCGGTGCAATCCTCGGGCAACACCTGGATCGTCAGGTTCTTGCCGGCGACCTCTTTGGCGTGGAAGCCCTTGGTCGGGAAGTCCTCCGGGGCGCCTTCCAGCGCGGCGGGGTCGTAGACCTTCATCCGGATCGCTGCGTGCGGGCAGACGATCACGCAGTGGCCGCAGTCGATGCAGAGGTCGGGATCCCAGATCGGGAGTTCCTGGGCGATCGTGCGCTTCTCCCATTTCGAGGTCCCGCTCGGGAACGTGCCGTCGACGGGGAGGGCGCTGACCGGCACCTCGTTGCCGCGGCCCTCGAGGATCGGAGCCATCAGGTCTTGCACGATGCCGGGAGCCGAGGGGTCGATGCTCCACGTCGCGACTCCGGAGATCGAGTCGGCGACCTGAACCCGGTGCAGCAGGGCGGTCGCCCGGTCGATGGCCGCCTCGTTGCGAGCCACGATCTCGTCACCGCGCTTGCCGTACTGCTTGCGCACCGCGGTCTTCATCGCAGTTCGAGCCGCGTCCCTGTCCACGATGCTGGTCAGCTCGAAGAAGCACGGTTGCATGATCGTGTTGATGCGACCGGCGAGACCGAGATCGCGTGACAACGCTTGAGCATCGATCACGTAGAAGTCGAGGTTCTTCTCGAGGATCTGACTCTGGACCCGGGCCGGGAGGTGCTTCCACACGTCCTTCGGTCCGTACGGGCTGTTGAGCAGGAAGGTTGCGCCGTGCTGTGCGACGTCGAGGATGTCCATACGCTCGAGCAGACGGAACTGGTGGCACGCCACGAACGTCGCGTTCGAGATCAGATAGGTCGAAGAGATCGGGTCTTCGTCGAAGCGCAGGTGCGACACCGTCGTCGAGCCGGACTTCTTCGAGTCGTAAACGAAGTAGCCCTGCGCGAACAGGTCGGTCTCCTCGCCGACGATCTTCACGGCGCTCTTGTTCGCGCTGACCGTCCCGTCGCTGCCGAGCCCGTAGAACACGGCCCTGACTGCCGCGGTATCGGTGTCGAGCGGGGGAACGTCGAGGCTCATGCCCGTCACGTCGTCGGCGATGCCGACCGTGAAGTGGTTCTTGGGGGCCGGGGCCGCGATGTCGTCGAACACGGCCGCGGCCATCGCCGGTGTGAACTCCTTGGACGACAGGCCGTAGCGTCCACCCACGACTCGAACGTCGTGGCGATCGCTCTCGGACAGTGCCGTCACTATGTCTTGGTAAAGCGGTTCGCCCGAAGCACCCGGTTCCTTGGTGCGATCGAGGACCGCGATCGAACGGACCGAGGCCGGAAGGTGCTCGAGGAACGACCGGCTCGGGAACGGACGGTAGAGACGGATCGTGATGAGGCCGACCTTCTCGCCGCGCGCCGTCAGGGCGTTCACCGCTTCGACGGCGGCCCCCCGGCTCGATCCCATCGTGACGATCACGCGCTCCGCGTCGGGAGAACCGTCGTAGTCGACGAGGTCGTAGGAGCGACCCGTGACGTCCGCGAGTTTCGCCATCGCATCGCGCACGAGGCCAGGCACCGCGAGGTAGTAGGGGTTGGCGGCTTCCCGGGCCTGGAAGAACACGTCCGGGTTCTGAGCCGTTCCGCGGATCGACGGAGCATCCGGTGTGAGGCGTCGCGCCCGATGTGCCGCGATCGCGGCCGGGTCGATCAGAGCGGCGATCTCGTCGTCGGCGAGTAGCGCGATCTTGTCCACCTCGTGCGAGGTGCGGAAACCATCGAAGAAATGCAGGAACGGGACCCGCGACGACAGCGCGGTGGCATGCGCGATCAGAGCGAAGTCCTGAGCCTCCTGGACCGAGGACGACGACAGCATGGCGAAGCCCGTGGCGCGAGCCCCCATGACGTCGCTGTGGTCGCCGAAGATCGACAGGGCGTGCGTGGCTATCGAGCGAGCGGCTACGTGGATCACGCCGGGGGACAGCTCGCCGGCGATCTTGTACATGTTCGGGAGCATCAGCAGCAGCCCCTGCGATGCGGTGAACGTCGTCGCGAGCGAGCCCCGCTGCAACGCTCCGTGTATCGCGCCGGCAGCTCCGGCCTCGCTCTGCATCTCGATCACGTGGGGGACCGATCCCCACAGGTTCGGCTGCCCCGCGGCGCTCCAGGCATCCGATAGCTCCCCCATGGGGGAGGCGGGCGTGATCGGGTAGATCGCCACGACTTCGCTCAGCCGGTAGGCGACGCGCGCCGCCGCCTCGTTGCCGTCCATGCACGTCCAGGTAGTCACTTCGGGTCCTCCGTTCTTGCCGACGTCATCAGGCTAGGGAGCGAGCCGGGGTCGACGTAGGGCCGAACGGCCCGCCCGGGGCGAGCCGACGGCCCGGAACGCGGGGGCCGGTCGTTAGAGAGTGGGGTATTGCCTCGCGCCCCTTAGGGGGCCGAGGTGACGGCTCGGTGGACGGCCTCCCGAACGGCGTCGCTGCCGCTGCGGTCGCCCACCACCACGAATCCGTCGGAGCCGCGCGCCGGCATCGGGCTGCCCTCGATCACCGCGACGGCGGGGCGAGGGGCGGAGTCGAGACACATCCAGCGACCGGGCGCATGGAACTCGTGCTCTCCAGCGAAGAAGACCACCGCGGCGTCGGCCTCGGCCGTGAGCTCACAGCGGTCACGGTGCATCGCGGGGCAGTTCCCGTCCATGTAACCCGGGCAGCGCCGGATCTCGAAATCGGCGCTCAACGACCGTTCGGCATCGTCGACGGCGTCGCCTTCACCCACCACCACGACGTAACGATCGACCACGGCGGACTCCTTCGACTCTTGCCCATGGTCCCGTGACGTATCGGACCAATCCAGGGCCGGACGTCCCCCGTCTCCGGGGCCGATAGGCCCCGACTCAGACCGTCGCGAAGCTCACGCGGAACGTGGTTCGGCCCGGCTCGGCGCTCTCGAGCGTCACCGACCCGCCGAGCGCTCTCATGATGTCCCGGGTGATCGCGAGCCCGAGTCCGGTTCCCCCGGCGGCCCTCGACCGGCCCCGGTCGGCGCGAGCGAAGCGGCCGAAGATGCGCTCGCGATCCGCCGAGGGGATCCCCGGCCCCCGATCGGTCACGTCGATCCCCGCGACGGTGCCGTTCTGCCACAGGGTCAGCTCGACGGCCGAGCCTTCGGGGGCGTGACGGATGGCGTTGTCCACGAGGTTGGCCACCGCGCGTTGCGCCAACCGTTCGGTCGCGCGCACGACCTGGTCGTCACCGTCCACCGTCAGTCCGATCTTGCGCGCGTCGGCCTGGCGTGCGTGATCCACGATCGTCTGCATGGCGACGTCGCGCAGGGACACGGGGGTCAGGTCCACTTCCGAGCTCACGTCGAGCCGGGCGAGCAACAGGATGTCGTCGGACAGTCTCGACAATCGGTCGACCTCTTCGATCGCTCCCACGATGCCTCCCCGCAACCGGTCGGGATCGGCATCGCGCAGGGCGAGTTCGAGCTCGCCGCGAAGCGCGGCCAGGGGATTGCGCAACTCGTGCGACGCGTCGGCGAGGAACGACTTCTCGTGCTGGAGCGCCGCGTCGATCCGTCCCAGCATCGAATTCACCGCGTTGGCGACGGCCTGCACCTCGCGGGTCCCGGCGGGCACGTCGACGCGCGCGGTCGGGTCGTTCTCGTCCAGATCGTGCACGTCGCGGGCCAGTCGCTCGAGAGGACGCACGACGACACCACCGGTCCACGACGCGACCCCTCCGGACAGAGCGATGACGGCCGCAAGGGTGAGCGCCGACACGAGCAACAGCTGGGACGCCGGTCCCGACGCGGCGCTCGCGGGAGCCACGGTCGCGACCACCCACGGCGAGCCGTTGATGGTGGCGATGCGGGTCCAGGCCCGGAGGGGCGTCCCGTGCTCGCCCTTGAGATCGAGGAAGGTGCCCGCGCCGGTCGCACGGTGGACCAGGACGTTGAGCACCGAACCGCCATTCGAAGCGTCGTCACCGCCACCTTCACCGCCGTTCTCGCTTCCCTCGTCACCGCTGCTCTCGCCCTGTTCGGTCAACTCGAACTCGAAGTTCGTGGTGATGTCGACGACGCGGCCCCCGGCGTCGATGACGATCGCGCCGACTTGGCCGGCGTCGAGTGGGGGAGGGGGAAGCTCACTGCCGCCGGCGACGGCATCGATCACGGTCGCGGAGTAGGAAACGAGCTGCCGGTCGGTCGTGCGTCGTAGCTGATCGCGGAAGATGAGGAACACCGCGATCAGATAGATCGACAGGATCACGATCGAAACCGTAGCCAGCGCGACGACGGCGCGACCCCTGAGCGATCGCATCACGCTTTGAGCCGGTAGCCGGCTCCGCGCACCGACTCGATGCGCGCTCCCTCGTCGTCCAGCTTCTTGCGCAGGTAGCCGATGTACACGTCCACCACGTTCGACGCTCCGTCGTAGGCGAAGTCCCACACGTGCTCCAGGAGAGTGGTTCGGGACAGGACCTCGTCCGGGTGACGCATCAGGTATTCGAGAAGCGCGAACTCTTTCGGCGTGAGCGTCGCGGGATCGCCGTCCACCTGCACGGCCCGCGTGGCCGGATCGAGAGAGATGGTTCCTACTTCGAGGGTCACCGGTCGCGGCTTCGCGCCACGCCGGGTGAGAGCGCGGATGCGCGCCGACAATTCCGAGAAGCTGAACGGTTTGACCAGGTAGTCGTCGGCTCCGGCATCGAGGCCCTGGACCCGATCCTCGATCGCATCGCGGGCCGTCAACATGAGGACCGGCGTCCAGTCCTCGCGTTCGCGGAGGTCCTTACAGACGTCGAACCCCGAGCGGCCGGGGAGCATCCAGTCCAGGACGATCGCGTCGTAGTCGAATTCCTCCAACCGGTACGCGGCCTCGTCACCGTCGCCCACCGCTTCGACGATGTAGCCCTCTTCGCTCATCGCTCGTTCGATGAGATCGCGGAGATGGTCTTCGTCCTCCACCACCAGCAATTTCATGATCGCAACCTAGCCGCCTAGGGCTAAGAGAACGATGAGAGCGATCTCATGGACGTCTCACATTCCTCTCATCGACGCTCCCGCATGCTGAGCGAACCAGCTCGAACAGGAGGGCAACGTGAAGCAGAAAGGCATGCTCATCGTGGTCGGAGTCGTGATGCTCGCGGCAGCGGGATGGGTCGGCGCGACGCAGTTCCAGACCACGTCCACCCCGACCGCGTCCTCTCCCGCCCCGGCCGTCGCAGCGCAACCGATGGATCGACGCGCCGCGACCCGATGCGATCGATTCGCAGCGTCCCTGCGTCACCGCAAGTTGTCGGATCCCCAGCTACGTAGAGCTCTTCGCAACCACCCCGACTGCCCGGCCGTCGTCGTCGACTCTCCCCCCGCCTCCGCGGCCGGGCAGACCCGGGTGGTGACGCTTCCCCCCGCTCAGACGACCGTGACGAGCTCGGCGGTGGCGGCACCGTCCGGCGGTTACGAGAACGAGTCCGAGCACGAGAGTGAAGGCTACGAGCACGAGGAAGGAGAGACCGACTGATGCGACACGCCCACCGGATCAAGGCCGCCGTCCTCGCGTCTCTCACGTCGGTCGCCGCGGCTGCAGGCATCGCCGAAGCCATAGGTGCGACCGCACCACCTGCCGCATCGGCTTCGGCACCGGCCGTGCCGGGAGGATCGACCGTCGCCACCAGGTCCGCGGCAAGCGGCCGTTCGACCACGCGACTCATCGTCATCCGGCGACCGCAACAGGCCGCGGCTCCTCGCACGATCTACGTCAACGCCCCGTCCACCACGACCACGACGGTGCAGGCCCCCGCGCCGGCCCCGGTCACGTCGACGTCATGAACGGAACCTTCCGGGCCATGGGCTCCACGATCACGTGGTGGGGCGAGTCCGACATCGGGCCTCGCCTCGCCGCATGGTTCGAGCGGGTCGAAGCGGGTTGTTCCCGCTTCCGGGCGAGCTCGGAACTGTGTCTCTTGAATGCCGCCGAGAGCGAAACGGTCAGGGTCTCACCGGTGATGGAGCGCGTCTTGCGCGCGGCGGACGACGCCTATCTGACGTCCGAAGGACTCGTCGATCCCACGCTGCTCGGCGCGGTCGAGGCTGCCGGCTACGACCGCACGTTCGAGGAAGCTTCCAAGCAACCGCGCCGCCCGCCCACCCCGGCCGCGTGGAGTGACGTGATCGTCGGTCGCGGGTGCGTGACGCGCCCGCCCGGGGTCCGCATCGATCTCGGCGGCGTCGCGAAGGGATGGACCGCATGGTCGGCGCTAGATCTCTTCGAAGGAGAAGGGCTCGTGGATGCGGGAGGCGACATCGCGCTTCGGGGCACCTGGAAGATCGACGTAACCCACGACGGGATGCACGTCACCGACCTCGTGGTCAACGACTGCGGAGTTGCGACGAGCGGCGTCGACCGGAGGCGATGGACGGGCGGTCACCACATCATCGACCCGCGCACGTCCATCCCCGCCGTGACCGACGTGATCGCTGCAACCGTCGTGGCCACGACGACCATGGTTGCGGAAACCGTGGCGCGCTCAATAGTCATCCGTGGCGGCATCGAAGGGCTCGAGTGGGCCGATGGGCTCCCCGATGTTAAGTGGGCCGCGGTTACGACGCTCGAACGTTCGACGATCGCGCTCGACAAAGCCGAGGTGGTCGGATGAGCCCGTGGTTCATAGCTCGCGCCACCGGGCTCACCGCGTACCTGGCGTTCTCCATCTCGGTCGTCGTGGGGCTGCTGCTGTCGTCGAAGTTGATGGGCAAGCGTGCGTCGAAGAACCTGACGACGGCCCACGAAGCCTTCTCGATCGCCGGATTCCTGTTGATCCCGATCCACGCCATCGCGATCCTCAACGACGCGGTCTTCCACTTCACTTGGAGGGCGTTGTTGATCCCCGGCGCGTCGCCTTACGCGCCCGTCGCGGTCGGCGCCGGGGTGGTGGCCGGGTGGCTGTCGCTGCTCGTCATCGCTTCGTTCTATCTACGCAAGAAGATCAAGCCCCGTAACTGGCGCCGGTTCCACTACATCACGCCGGTCGTCTACGCGTTGATGACCGCGCACGGGATCATGGCCGGGTCGGACACCTCCAGCCCCGCGGCTGCCGCGCTCTACACCGCCTCGATCGGCGTAACGGTCGCGTTGCTGCTGTATCGGATCCTCGTTCCCAAGCCGGCCCCGAAGAAGCGCGCGAGACCCGGAGAAGCCGCTCTCGACCCGGGTGCCCGCGCGTAGCGGGACCGCGTCCTTAACCGAACGAGGGGGCCGCGGGCCGCGGCGATCGCACCTCGGCCGCCAGCCGGTGCCCGCGCGGTCCGTCCTGCACGAGCGTGACGCCGCGACCGAGACGACGTGCGGTCTCGGGCCACAGGTAGGGAACGACGGCGATGACGCTGGTCCCGGGCTTGGCGACCAGCGCGGCGCCGTTGGCCGCCTCCACCCCGTGGGGGCCGAACAGACCGACGACGGCAACGGCCGGCTCGAGTCGACGGACCGCCTCGACGAATAGATCGACGTCGCAGAACGTATCCAGGACCATCACGTCTGGTTCGGCATCGAGTCTGCGCTCGAGTCCCGAACGAACGGCCGGATGCGTCTCGAAAACGATGGCATCCCTCATCGGTTTCCCCCTCGCAGTCGGATCGCCATCACGCAATCGCTGTGATGGCGCTGGCTTGTTTGACGATCAACGACGCTCGCGCGCGCCGGGCGACGACGTCGCCGACCGAGCGACCCAGCGCACGCTGCAGCGCACCCAGTCCTCGGTGACCGACGATCGTGAGGTCTGCGTGCTCGAATTCGCTCTCTTCGACGAGAACGCGTGCGGGCGAGCCCATCGCCGGTCCCGAGATGACGTTGAAACCCCACTCCTCCAGCGAGGAGCGGGTTCGATAGCAGCAGCGACGAGCGGCTTCGACGCGCTGGGCGTCGATCGCGGGATCCGGAGGCGTCGCGATGTATGCGGCCCCTATCGGGACGCCCACCGGGTGAGCCCGTGGGACGACGTCGACGACGTGGATGTCGCAGCGGCCCGGATCGAGCAATGCCGCGGTGAACGCGACGGCCTCGGAGGCCGGTGCCGTCCCGTCGATCCCGATCAGGACGTGGCCCCGCGTTGTGGGATCGACCTCGTGCACGACCAGGGTCGGGACCGGTGAACGATGCAGGACCTCGGCGCTCACGCTGCCGAGGAAGGCCCGCGAGAGCCAGTTCGTCGAACCGGCCCCCATCACGACGACGTCGAAGGCATCGTCCGCGGCGACCGCCATGATGCGGTCGGCGGGAGCGCCGGCCTCTACCCGGCAGGTGACCTCGAAACCGGCTCGCGCCAGTTCCCGGACGCTTCGTTCCGCACGGCGTCGCGCGTACGCCTTCTCTTCGTCGACGTTCGGGAGGGGAATCGGGAGGGCGGTCGCCGAGACCGTCATGGTCGGAGCGACCGAAAGAACGGTGATCGACGTGGTTTCGCGGCGAATGAGCTTCTCGATCAAACGACCCGCCGCCACGGACGGCTCGGTGCCGTCGGTTGCGTAAAGGATCCTCATCGCCGTACCTCCTTCTTCCAGTAGGTCCACCGTGGCCCCATGGACGACGAACAGGCAGGGCCCTTCGGCCCGACTCCCGAAGGCGAACCGGCCCCTCCTTGGGGGACCGAAGGGGGTGTCCCGAAGGGCCGGTCGGCCACTAGGTTTCCGGCATGAGGAAGAAACGCGCCGACGGTAGGGCGGCTTCGGAGATCCCGGCGTACCGGCGGATGATGCCGTACCTCATGCGGTCGCGATCGGAATCGGTCGTGTTCTTCGAGCAGGAGATCGACATGACCGCGGCGTCATCGTTCATCGCCGCGTTCAATCGCAAACAGGAAGTGCCGATCACTCCGTTCCACGTGGTGATGTGGGGCTGCGTGCAGACGCTTGCGGCGTTCCCGAAACTGAACCGGTTCATCGCCGGTGGACGGATCTACGACCGCGACGGGATCTGGATCTCCTACTCGGCCAAGAAGGCCATGACGGAGAGTGCCCCGATCGTCGTGGTGAAACGACGCTTCGATCCGGCAGAAACGTTCGCCGCCATGGTCGCCGGGATGCAGGAGGAGCTGACGCGATCGCGCGCTCCCGAGGAGAGCTACACGGACAAGGAGCTGGGACTCGTCCTGAAAGCTCAGGGATTGCCGTTGCGTGCCTTGATGGCGCTCGAACGTGCGGCCGATGCATTCGGGCTCCTACCGCGGAGCTACATCGAGCGGGATCCGATGTTCGCCAGTCTTTTCGTCGCGAATCTCGGCAGCCTCAAGATGGATGCCGCGTTCCATCACCTCTACGAATACGGATCGATCTCCATCTTCTGCGTCGTCGGACGGATGCGGGAACGCGATGGGGGACCGAGCCTGACCTTGCGGTTCACCTACGACGAACGGATCGAGGACGGCTTCTATGCGAACCGGGCTCTGACGCACATGAAGGAGCTACTCGAAGAACTCCCGTTGGGCCGGGTAGGCGCGTAACCGGGTCGCGCGCTAGGGCGCGCGCCGAGCTCCGCGGGGAGTCTCGGGAGCGGGGGTCGCGATGCGAACCCGCGAGTCCACCACGACGCATCCCTCACCGTCCGGAAGGACGATCACGGGATTGAGATCGAGCTCTGCGAGATGCGGAAGATCCTCGACCATGAGACCCACCCGCATCAACAGATCCTCGAGGGCCGCGATGTCGAGTCGCGGCGAGCCGCGATAGCCCTCCAGCAACGGATACGTGCGCAGCGACGTGACCATCTCGTGGATATCGAGGTCGGTCAGTGGCGTTATCCGGATCGCGACGTCCTTCATCAGTTCGACGAGCGTTCCCCCGGCCCCGCACGCGACGAGGGGGCCGAACGAGGGATCGTGGTTCATGCCCACGAACATTTCCGCCCCCGTAACGGGAACCATCTCCTGAACGAGGAACCCGT
>DASSMG010000114.1:0-2242 GCA_035688995.1 Actinomycetota bacterium | reverse complement strand
GGGCCATTTCTCGCGGGGCGTCCAGTCGGGGAACCACTCGTCGGCGAGTCCCCAGACCCGATCCATCCCCTGCTTCCCGACGATCGTGATGATCCCCTTGATCCACAGGACATCGAGCATCCGCCCGACCGTCTGTCCTTGCGTCCAGCCCGACGACGTCCACGGGTTGCTGGTACCGATCTCGAAATCCCGGGACCTCAAGGGCCCCTCGGTGCGAAGCCGTCTCAGGATCTGCCGTCGCATCGCGGCGTTGTCTTTCATGAACCGTTCCACGCGGTCCGAGCGTTTCTGGCGCGGCCACGTACGCATCTCGAAGTTGTGGATCGGGTAGTCCTCGGTCAACACGAGCGAGGCCGCGTGCGCGAAGTAGTGGAAGAGCTCCTTGCGCTCGTAGGTCGCTTTCGCGAGGAGCTCTTTCCGGAAGCCGGGACCGAGCCGACTGAACATCACGAGATTCTCGGTACGCGCCACGTGCGAGATCGGATCGATCTGGATGCAGCTGAGCTTGCGTGCGACCTTCCGCAACGACGGCAGACCCGCTTTCGGTGGCGCCCCCACGAGGGCTTGCTTCACGACGGCCAATCTGCGCACGGCATCGGCCGAGACCCGGAGAGGCTGTGACATCTGTGAGGACTGAAGCGGTGAGCGCTAGGTAACGAGCTTGGGCCCGCTGCGCTTCGGCTGACCGGATCCGAGCCGCTTCACGAACATGTCGACGAGGTGCTCGACGTAGACGCTCTCGTCGGCCGGCAACAGATGCTTTCCTCCGAGGATCTCTTGCTCGACGAAGAAGGCGAGCAGCGCGTTGAAGAACAGACGCGCGGCCATCTGGGGGTCGACCTTCGTGCGCGCCCGATCGTTCATGCGGTCGTCGAGGATCTGGGCCAGTTGCGAGATCGATTCGCCGACGGCATCGGCGAAGAACGCTTCTTTCTCCTCCGGGAACACCTGCACCTCTTGCAGCAGGAGCCTGGTGATCTCGGTGTTCTGACGCATCACGTCGAAGAAACCTCGTGCGAGGACGATCAGGAGTGCACGAAGATCGAGTTGCTCGGCGAGCTGTGGGAGCGTACGCAACAGTGGCAGGAACGAGTACTCGTCGATGATCGCTCGGAACAGATCTCGCTTGTTCTCGAAGTAGTGATAGATGAGGCCCTCGGTGATGTCCGCCGAACGGGCGATGTCACGCATCGACGTTCCGTGGAACCCTTTGGTTGCGAAGAGGTGAAGGCTGGTGGTGAGGATCTCCTCCCGCCGGTCGCGCCGTTGCGATCCACCGGGTTCACGCATGTCAGAGTCCTTTAGCTCGCGCGCTGTGTCCGCCGGGTTTGCGGTCGTTGATCTGTCGAAGGAGGTCCTCGCGGGCTTCGCGCACGGCCTGTCCGACGTCGGCACTCTCGGCCTTCGCTTTGAGGTGCGTGCGTCCGTAATCGAGCTCGATGAGGACGTGTCGGGCGTCGCCGGCTCCGGGTCGCTGTGCGTTACTGATTCTCACGTCGACCTGTACCTCTTCCCGGAAATCCTGGAGGCGCCGGTCGATCTTCTCGAGGTCGTGCTCGATGCGATCGATCTCTTCCTGTTTGAGTTCGTTGCCGGGCGCCGATACGCGGATCCGCAATGGATCACCCTCCTCGATAGATGTCGCGTCAACCTAACCCAGCCACTCGAGCAGCGGACGTAGCGCTCCGGGCGCGGTGAAGACGCTTTCGACGTGTCGGCGGCCCGCCTCACCCATCCGACTCGCAAGCTCCTCGTCGGTCAGTAGATCGGTGATCGGCCGCACGAGGTGAGACGGCGCCGCAGCATCGACCACGAACCCGGTGACGCCATCGACGACCGCCTCGGGCGTCCCTCCGGAGCGTCCGGTGACGCAAGCCGTTCCCGCCGCGGCCGCCTCCAGCAACACCACGCCGAGGCCCTCGATCTCGTATCCGAACCACCGGTCGGTGACCGGCAGCGTGAACGCGTCGGCCGCCGCGTAGACGCCGGCGGCCAGCTCCTGGGGGACGCGGCCGGTGAAGACCGCAGGGACGTGCAGGCCTTCGGCAAGCCGCCGCAATCGACCGAGTTGTGGCCCGGTTCCCGCGACGACCAGCCGCGCGTCGGGTACCCGGTCGCGGATCGCCGGCATCGCCCGGATCGCGTTGTGGACGCCCTTGCGTTCGACGAGGCGTCCGAAATAGAGAACGACTTTCGCCTCGGGCGAAACGCCGAGCCACCGCCTGGCAGCCTCCACGTCGGC
>DASSMG010000113.1:0-3315 GCA_035688995.1 Actinomycetota bacterium | reverse complement strand
GCCCGGGATGTCAGCGAACGCAACCGGGCCCGCGAGATGGAAACGCGGCTCCAGAAACTCGAGTTCGTCACGTTCGTCGCGCACGAGCTGCGTACCCCGATGACGGCGATCGCGACCGCGGCTCGGCTACTCGAAGATATGTCCGAACTGCCCGAGGACGCGAGGCGGGTCATCGATGTGATCGTCAGACAGACGGGATCCGCCGAGCGTTTGGTCCGCGATCTGCTGGATCTGTCCCGACTCGAGAGTGGACGCTTCCGCGTCGAGCTGCAGGATGTCTCGCTTGCCGGGCTCGTGCCGCATCTGGTCGAAGCGAATCCGGCCCCCCTCGGGAAGAACGTCGAGGTCGACATCCCGCAAGGTCTACGCGTGACGGGCGACCCCGGCCGCTTGCTACAGGTGCTCTCCAACCTGCTGGGCAACGCGTACAAGTACGGCGGAAGCAACATCTGGGTATTGGCGACCCCCACGGGAGATGGGGCACGCGTCGTCGTCGAGGACGACGGTCAGGGCCTCCCCCACGGCCGCGAAGCAGACGCGTTCGAAGTCTTCGCTCGCATGCCGGGGAGCCGAGGCACCGGCGCCGGACTGGGTCTAGCTATCGCGAAAGGGTTGGTCGAAGCACAGAACGGCTCGATCCGTTACGAACCGCGCGACCCTCAAGGCGCGCGGTTCGTAGTCGATCTACGGGTGCCCGAGTCCAGCGCTAACTAGCCACCTGTTCGCTCGTGCAGAACGCACAGCGACGCGCCCCCGCGGGGATCTTGCTGAGGCATTCACGACATTCTTTCGTGGCGCTGCCGACGTCGGGTTCGGTCTTGCGCCTCTCCATCAGGCGAGTGACCGGCTTCACGACGAGGAAGTAGACCGCGAGCGCGATGAGGAGGAACGAGATCAGATCGTTGATGAACTGGCCGTAGAGGATGCTCGAGCCCGACACCTTCCACGTCAGATCGGCGAAATCCGCGCTGCCGGGGATCGCGATGATCGGCGTCAGGATGTTCGTCACGAAGGAAACGATCACCGCCCCGAACGCCGCTCCGATGACGACGGCGACGGCCAGATCCACCACGTTCCCCCGTAAGACGAAGTCGCGAAAGCCCTTCAGCATGTCCCCTCCCAGTCTCTAGCCGGCTTGCGTTAACGCCTCTGATCGAGCTCCGCGCACTTGGCCCTGATCGCCTCGGCGGCCTCCGACAGCTTGGCCTGCTCGTCTGCATTCAGCTCGAGCTCGACGATCTCGGTGACGCCCCCGCGTCCTAGCTTGGCGGGAACCCCCAGGTAAACGTCGGCGATGCCGTACTGGCCGGTCGTCCAGGCGCACACCGGCATGACCTCGTTCGAGTCACCCAGGATCGCGTTGACCATGGCCGCCGACGACGCGCCGGGTGCATAGAACGCACTGCCCTTCTTGAGATAGCCGACGATCTCGGCCCCCGCATCGCGGGTTCGCTGGAACAGCTCCTCGAGCGTGGTCTCGTCGGCGAGTTCGGGAAGGGGCTTGCCCTGAACGGTTGCATGGCGAGGGAGCGCCACCATCTGGTCACCGTGAGAGCCGAGCGTGATGGCCTCGACCTCCTGCGGAGATACGCCGAGCTTCTCGGCGATGAAGAACCGCAGGCGTGCCGAGTCGAGGACGCCCGCCATACCCATCACTCTCTCTTTGGGAAAGCCCGATACGACGGAGGCCAGGTAGGTCATCTCGTCGAGAGGGTTGGACACGATGATGAGGACGGCGTTCGGCGAGTTGGCCACGATGTTCTCGGTGACCTCGGTCACGATCTTCGCGTTGGTGTCGAGCAGGTCCATCCGGCTCATCCCGGGCTTCCGCGGAAGACCTGCGGTGATGACCACGACATCGGATCCGGCGGTGTCCTTGTAGTCGTTGGTTCCGGTGATCAGCGTGTCGAAACCGACGACCGACGCCGAATGATTGATGTCGAGTGCGAGCCCCTGCGGCAACCCTTCGACGATGTCGATCATCACGACCTCGTCCGCGAGATCCTTCTCGGCAACCCGGCGCGCGGCGTTCGACCCGACATTGCCCGCGCCAACTACGGTGACCTTGGCCATTCTTGCCTCCGTTTTCTTCTGTAGCCCAGGTGGGCTGAACCGGCTATGTGATCAGAGCGGTTACGAGAGTTTCTCGATGACTCCGTCGGCGACCTGCGAAGTGCCCACGGCGGTGGGGTCGTCGCGGCTCGGCTTCATGTCGTAGGTCACGGACCGCCCTTCGGCGATCACGTCGGCGATCGCCTTCTCGAGACGATCGGCGGCATCCATCTCGTCCAGGTGACGCAGCATCAGGACGCCGGAGAGCATCATCGCCATCGGGTTGACCTTGTTCTGCCCCGCGTACTTGGGGGCCGAACCGTGGGTCGGTTCGAACACCGCGGCGTCGTCGCCGATGTTCCCGCCCGGTGCCACCCCAAGTCCTCCCACGAGGCCGGCACCCAGGTCCGAGATGATGTCGCCGTAAAGGTTCGGAAGGACGAGGACGTCGTAGAGCTCGGGCTTCTGGACGAGCTGCATGCACATGTTGTCGACGATCCGATCCTCGAACTCGACGCCGGAATCGCCGTACTCCTCCTCGGCGACCTCGCGTGCGGTCTTCAGGAACAGCCCATCGGAGAACTTCATGATGTTGGCCTTGTGGACGGCGGTGACTTTCTTGCGGCCGTTCTTGACCGCGTAATCGAACGCGGCTCGAACGATGCGCTTGCTGCCGGTCACCGAGATCGGCTTGATCGAGATGCCGGAGTCCTCGCGTATGCGACGCGCCCCGAGATCGGAGATGAAGTCGATGAGCTTCCGGGCCTCGGGAGACCCCTGCTCGAACTCGATCCCCGCGTACAGGTCCTCGTGGTTCTCGCGCACGACGATCAGATCGATGTCCTCGTAGCGTGACCGAACGCCGGCGTAGGACTTGCACGGACGAAGGCACATGTAGAGGTCGAGTTCCTTGCGCAGGGCAACGTTCACGCTGCGGAACCCGGTCCCGACCGGCGTCGTGATGGGGCCCTTGATCGCCACCTTCGTGTCGCGGATCGAGTCGAGGACCTGATCGGGCAGCGGAGTGCCGAACTCGTCCATCACGTCCACTCCGGCGTTCTGCACGTCCCAGTCGAAGCTCACTCCGGTTGCTTCGAGGACCCTGCGGGTGGCTTCGGCGATCTCCGGGCCGGTCCCATCGCCCGGGATCAACGTAACGCGATGAACGGTCTGTGACATGTTGGAAAACTCCTCCGAAACCGGTGCTTGCGGCGAAAAAGCCCAACTAACCTACCTGATAGCCTTGGCCGCGATACCGGGACG
>DASSMG010000112.1:0-3471 GCA_035688995.1 Actinomycetota bacterium | reverse complement strand
GAGGTTGCACCGAGTGCATGCGTTGTCGTCGATCAAGAACAGGATGTCGGTCGGTCCGATCTGTCGAGCGAGCTCGATGTTGCCCGACTCCTCAACAGCCGAGGGATCGAGCATGAAGATGCAGTACCACGGGCAGATGTCGACGCATCCTTCGCAGAGGATGCATTGCTCGGGGATGAAATCGATGAAGTTCTTCGGCTTGACGGCACCCTTGAGCCACTCGCTGTCGACCAGTTGCATCTCGTAGTCGGCGCGGAAGATCGGCTTCTCGATGATCTCCATCTTCTTCGGCTCGGGAGGTTTGGGCACGTTCCCCTACTTCCCCGGCATGTAGCCGCGAACCGGATCCTGCACACCCTTCGAGCCGGTTCTCTTCCGCTTCGATTCCTGCCACTTGTACATGACGACCAAGAACACGGTGAGCAGGCCCATCTGAACCGAGTTGGCCACGACGTCCCGGATCATCTTGATCTGCACAGTGTTGAGCCCCGCTTTGTTCACGCCGGGGATCTTCTTCGAGAAATCGATGATCTGAGCGATGTACTGGTCGAACTTGTAAATGATCACGGAAGGCAATTGCCCGACGAGCAGGATGAGCAGCACCCAGATGATGAATCCGAGGATGATCGCGCGCGTCCAAGTCATTGGACGGTCCGTGAAGCGGTACACGCGCTCGCGCATAGCCATGAGGGCGCCATCTTACATATCCGGTCTTTACCTAAAACGACTTAGTGAACTCGCGCACGCGCTCTTCTGGTCGGGTTGCCGCAGCGCGGTTGCGCTTATGTGAATCAGTCGGAGTTTTCTAGTTCCCGCAGTCGCTCATCCAGCTTCCTCTGACGGGCCGCGATCGTCGCGAGATAACCGCCGATGGCGATCCACACCGCCATGAACGCAACGAGTAGCCAGGCGACGTCGCTCACGAGGTCGTGGCCTCGGGACGGACGGTGGGGACGGGATCGCGCCGAGCGCCGGCCGCCGAGGTGATCTCTTTTCGCTCGACCAGGCGCTGCATCTGCCCCAACCGGACGCGGAGGGCCAGGAGAAGGGCGAAGAGGAGGGTGAACGCGATCAACGACGCGAAGAAAGCGATGAGCTCGTGGCTCCCCAGGCCGGAGTCCCGGGCGAGGTCGGCCGGGGTGGGACCCAGCGGATGAAGCGTCCTCCACCAGTTCACCGAGAAGTGCACGATCGGCACGTTGATGAATCCCAGGATCCCGACGACGGCGGCGCTCCGGGCGGCGCGGTGCGGGTCTTCAGACAGCGCTCGCAGGAAGAGGTAGCCGACGTAGGTCAGCCACATGACGAGCGACGAGGTGAGGCGCGCGTCCCATTGCCACCAGGTGCCCCATACGGGCCGGGCCCATATCGGGCCGGTGATCAATACGAGCGTGGTGAAGATGACGCCGATCTCGGCCGCTGCGTGGGCGACGATGTCCCATCGCTCGCTGCGGGTCCGGAGATAGGCGATCGAGGCGATGAAGACGAGAGCGAAGGCCAGGTAGCCGACCCACGCCGACGGTACGTGGAAGTAGAAGATCCTTTGGAGCTGGCCGCCCATGGCATCGCTGGCCTCCCGGGCGTAGAGAAAGATGAGTGCCAGCGATACGGCGATCGAGATCCACGTCGCCATCGCAAGAGGGGTGAGTGAGCGGCTACCGGTCGCGCCGCGGGAAGCTGTCATCGGAGCGCGAAGCCTACTAAGGTCGCCGACAGATGAGCGCCCGGATCGGGTTCACGGCCCCCTTGCTCGGCCACGACGTACGCGCGTCGGCCCACCTCGCCAGGGAGGCCGAGGATCTCGGCTACACCGACTGTTGGACGGCGGAAACGTCGGGTCCGGATGGGTTCTCGACCGCCGCCGCCGTCGGGATCGCCACCGAAAGGCTGACGGTCGGTTGCGCCGTCGTTCCCGTCTATTCGCGGCCGCCGGCGCTGACCGCGATGAGCGCTCTCGCGGCACAGCAGGCGAGTGGAGGCCGGTTCTGCCTCGGGCTCGGAGCGTCGTCGCCGGTCATCGTCGAAGGCTGGATGGGAGTGCCCCTCGAGCGCCCGGTTGAGCGGATAAAGGAAACGATCGAGATAGTTCGGACCGCGTTCGCGGGGACCAAGGTCGATTACAGCGGGACGACGGTCTCGGTACGCGGCTTCCGGCTCGATCCTCCACCCGACCCGGCCCCTCCGATCTTCGTCGCGGCGCTCGGACCGCGCATGACCAGGCTCGCCGCCGAGGTGGCCGACGGCATCGCCCTCTATCTCGCCACTCCAACCGGTGTGACGGCCGCACGCAAGGCCGCCGGCACCAAGCCGGTCATGGAGCGGATCCTCTGTTGTCCCGACGAACCGGTGGACGAGGCGAGAGGTTTCATCCGCTGGCTCATCACCCCGTACCTGGCCGTTCCCGCCTACAACCGCTTCATCGAGCGCCAAGGATGGGAATCGGTCGCACGGGCGGTTGCCGAGCGATGGGCCGATCGCGACCGCGACGGCGCTCGCGAGGCGATCCCGGACGAGCTGATCGACGAACTGGTCCTGTTGGGTTCGGCCGGCGAGTGCAAAGAGAAACTCGAGCGCTTCACCGAGGCCGGCCTCGACATCCCGGTGCTGATGTTCGTTTCGACGAAGGGCCCGGACGCGTCGGTTGCGGCGTTGCGCGCGCTGGCCCCTTAATCGATGACGAATTCGTAAGCCAACAGCGCCACGCCGATCACCACGAGGTCGTAGACGGCGAGGATCACGAACCATCCCGAACTAGCGACGTCGCTCACGGGTGCGCCGACGAACAACCGGGACGACAGCTCTACCGCCGCTAGGAAAAGTGGGACCAGGGCCGGCAAGGCGAGGATCGGCAGCATCAGCTCTTTGCTCCGCGTTTGTGCCGCCGCCGACGCGAACAACGTGCCCACCGACACGAAACCGACGTCGGCGAGCGCGACGACGCCGATCAAGGTGAGCCACCCACTCCCCAGATGGAATCCGAACAGCAGGGCGAAGAGGGGCAATAGGAATAGCTCGATCGCCGCGATGAACGCGAGGTTCGCGGACGCTTTGGCGATCCACAGCGCGGAGCGATCGACGGGGGACAGCAGCAGCGCCTCGATCGCGCCGTCCTCGCGTTCGGCTTCGAAAGTGCGCGCGAAGCCGATCAAACCGGCGAACAGGATCGTGACCCACAGGAACCCTGCCAGTACGTCTGCGACGGCCACGGTTCCGAGAGGAGGGATCTCGCGGGGGGCCTGGAGATCCGAACCCGCGGGAAGCGTGAACGAAAGGAGCACGGTCACGGCGAAGGCGAACGCGAGCATCGGAGGGAACGTTTCTTTCGCGCGCGCCTCCACTTTCAGGTCTTTGGCAGCGAGGATCCTGGCTCCTCCCAGCAGAGAGGTCATGCCCGTCCACCTTCGTCGTACGCAACGTCACGGGCGAGGCGTCCGCGCTGGAGAACGATCCCGTGAGCCGCGAAAGCTCGCA
>DASSMG010000111.1:0-3463 GCA_035688995.1 Actinomycetota bacterium | reverse complement strand
CACGCCCCATATCTACCTCACTCGGGCGTTCGGGAATACGCTTGTGGGATGGACGTCTATCAGTGCCCCGAATGTGAGCTGAAGTTCCGCTTCTCGTCCGAGCTCGAGCAACACCTACGTCTCGAGCACCCCGATTTCGAGTGGGACGAGAAAACGGTCGAAGACGATCTTCTTCACGCGCAGCATCGGCACAAGCATCACAAACGAGATCTGAGCGCCGGCTGAACGGCTGCCCCGCCGGGGGCTAGTGGTAGATCTTGATGATGTCGCCGATGTCGACGAGCCCGTAGATCCACGTAGCGGCCCACATCGGAACCCGCACGCACCCGTGGCTGGCATTGGTCGGGGGCACGTCGGGCCATCCGTGGATCGCTCGCGCTCCGTCGAAGTAGCTCGGGTAGTACAACCGGTGAGGGCTGTAGCCCGCCAGCTTGCGATCGAAATCGAAGGTCCCGTCACGCGTTGCGCTGCCCGCGCCGGTCGACACGTGAAGGATGTGGATCACCTTGTCGGCCTTCACGACGTACAGCACCTGCTTCGTTTGGTCGACCTCGATGTGGTAGCGCGGCGATGAGAAACGAGGGTGCGGGATGACCGGATCGGCCAGGGCTCGCCACGTTCCCGCGTCGACATAGGTGACGCGGGCATGCCCCTGGACCTTGTTGAACGCAATGACCGCATCAGACGTCTTGTAAGTGAATCTCTTGTTCACGCCGTCGAGGTGATAACCCAGTTGGCGAAGGCGACGCTCCAACCGCTCGACGTAAGGCCCGTGCGACCCCGCTGAGAGCCGCGGGAGCGGGGTGGTTTGCCCCTCGGACGAGTCGGCGACCGCGAGATGATCGTGATCGTCGAAGCTCGCGACGACTCGATAGGTTCCCGGCTTGTTGATCTTGAAATGAGTCTTGAACCAACTGCCGTCCAGGCGGATATCCCGATGGGCAACCGTGTTCCCCCCTCGCTTCAAGCGAAGGCGCATCGAACCGCCGTGATGGCCGGGCCGGATCCGACCGCGCGCCGTTGCCCTGTCGAACAATCTCACTCGACCAAGGTGCACGTTGAGGAGTGGCTGCACTCGAACGTGCACCTGATCGCTCGGGACTCCGTTCGACTCGGCCCGGTAGCTGTCGTTGTCCGAAGGACGCAGCATCGTTTCGTAGCGGCCATCGGCACCCGTTTCGGCCGTGGCCCTGATGTCACCGTCGGAGTCGAGGATGTCGACCTGTTGGCGGTTCATCGCGGGGTCGACCTTCCCGAAGAACCGCACGGACTGCCCGTAGCGGATGTGATCTGTCGAAGCCTTGAGCGTCACCACCGAGGGCGGCGTCTGTCCTCGGGCAACGGTAGGTAGGAGGATCGACACCAAAGCGAGCGCGACGACGATCGTTCTTCTCAGGGGGATCACCACAGCCTTTTCTCGGGGACGCGCCAATATTGCACATGCAACCAATAGAAGTGAAGGATTATCGCCTACCCGGTCGCCGGCGGCGCGGCCTCCTCGGCACGGACGGCGGGCTCGAGTTGGAAGTATCGAGCGGGTTTGAATCCGAACGCCGCGGCGACGAGGTTCGAGGGGATGGCGGCGACCCTCCGGTTGTAGTCGGCAACGTTCGCGTTGTAGAACCGCCGCGCTGCCTGGATCCGATCCTCGGTGTAGGCCAGTTCCTCCTGTAGATCGAGGAAGTTCCGGTTCGCCAGGAGCTGGGAGTAGCCCTCGGCGACGGCCATCAGGTGGCGGAGGCCCGCAACCAGAGGGGCTTCGGCCATCGCTTGTCGATCCGGCGCGCCAGTCGTCGACAAGGCGACGCGTCGCGCCTCGATCACCTCTTCCAGGACGCTGCGTTCGTGAGCCGCATACGCCTTGACCGCGGTAACGAGATTCGGGATGAGGTCGTATCGCCGCTTGAGTTCCGTGTCGACGTTCGACCACGCATTCCGCACGAGGTTCTGCTGATTGACGAAGCGGTTGTAGCTGAAGATCGTGACGACGAGTAGGACCACCACGATCCCGGCCACGACGTAGAAACCCGTCACGAGGGGCCTTCCTTCGTTCGCTCGATCCCGTACTCCTCCCAGATCAGGCGCGGGATGCGTTCGAGGGTCTGACGACCGGCCTCCAGGAGCTTCCCGATCTCCTGCGGGCGAGAGCGACGCGTGTACAGCAGCAGAGCTTGACCGGACGTTTCGAAGCTGAACGAGGTCCCCAGGAACAACAGCCACTGGATCATCCGCGCATCGATCAGTTTGAACGCGTACGCCCTGTCGGATGCCTTGATCGCGAACTGCCGATTGAACTCTTCGGATTCGAAGTTGATGTCTCCGAGTCCTATGTGGCCTGCGGCCCGGGCCAGCATCGACTCACGCGTCACCGTGAGCTGGGGAAGATACGCCTCGATCGGCACCACGACTATCTGGAATCGCGTGTACCGACGCGTCCGGCGCCGGCTGTCACTCGAATATTCGGTGTAGTACCAGAAGTCGGCCTCGTAACACTCGACGTTCTTCCAGCGACCGTGCACCACGTTCTCGCAGGCCCGTCCGTCGCCCGTTCGGAAGAGCGGGAAGTCGTTGCGGGAAACGAGGTCGAAGATGTCGTAGACCGAGAAGTCCATGCTGTGGGTATCGGCGAACCCGATGATCGCGCGGCGGCGGCGAGCCTTCGATACCTCGCGCGCCACCAGGATGACGGCGAACGCGACGAGCGCGGCCCCGAAGAACGACAGCGTGCCGAAGCTCGTCATCGGAACAGGTTAGGGAGCGACCGGCTCCGAGGCAACGACACCCTGGTGCGATGAAAGTTGCGAAGGGTCCGGCTCGCGCTTACGGGAGCCGGGGCCCGCGTTACGGGAGCCGAGGAACCTGCACGCACCCGGCGGCGCGGCCGAGCCGGTGGAGACCGGCGAGATCCCCGGCCCCCAGGCGTGCCAGGCCCCCGGTGACGTCGGGATTCATCACCTGCGTAGTGTCGGCGACGTGGGCAAGCCCAACCAGGTGGCCGAGCTCGTGGAGCACGACATCACCCCACGAGTCGCCGAGTTCGAACCCGGGTAGCAGCTTCGCTTCCGCGTTGAACGTGATCTCGCCCGTGACGTACACGGGAACGCCTTCGTCGTTCGACACGGGCGTGCTGCCCGCGGCCCCGACCGCCTGGTCGCCCGGAATCAAGAGATCCGGCGGACGGACCCAGGAGACGAGCACGGGGGCCCATCTCTTCCCGTACCGGTGCGGTTGGTAGGCGCGGCGGTCACGACCGGCGGGTTCGGTCGTGTACCCGTCGAACGAGAACGCGATGCCGGTTGCGTCCGAGATCGACGCGATGCCCGCCTCCAGATCGGACAGCGTCCCGGGAGGAGCCAACCGACGATCTACGACGTAGTGGATGGGACTGCACGGGTCGTAACGAACGGGTTTACCGGTCGAGGGATCCACGCTGAGAAAGGCGAAAGAAGATCGGTCTCCCGCA
>DASSMG010000110.1:0-2479 GCA_035688995.1 Actinomycetota bacterium | reverse complement strand
CACGTCGCGCCAGAACTCGAACATCGGCGCGAAGTCGTTGCAGTCGATGACGACGCTGCCGACCGTCAGCGGGCTGGCCGCATCCGGCATCACGGTCCCGGCTAGAGCTTCGGGCCTCCGACGAGGTGGCCGACGACCGCCTCGCCGTCGCCACACTTCTTCGGGCCGTCGCAGAGATCGATGTCGACCGACCAGACGCCGCCGCCTCGATCGACCACGACGTCCTGGAAGTCGCCCCAGCCACAGCGGACCGGGTCGGGACCACATTCGCCGACCCACATCGGATCCGCGGGATCGTTCACCGTCGCGCTGTAGAAGACCGGCGAGGCCGCGCCCGGATCCTTCGTGAGCGTGAGGTACGCGTTCCACGTCTCGTGGTCGTAGCTACCGGTGGCGGTCTTCCCGTTCCACGGCGAGTTCTCGCTGCCCATGTAACGGACCACGACTCCGCCGTTCGGGCCGATGGCGATGCCCGGAAGGAGTGCCTCTTTGAGCCCCGGAGGACCGATCATCATCGGCTTGCCCCACGTCTCTCCCCCGTCGTGCGACACGACGAGGTACGGAAGGCGATCCGCCGCCACCCATCCGTAATAGACGTTGCCGTTCTTGTCCGCGACGACGCCAGCTTCGTGACTGAAGATCGCGCTCGCGTCGTCACCGGTGAGCTTCCCGCAACAAGGCATGCCGAGATCCGAGACCTGGACGCGCGTCCAGGTCGCTCCCTCGTCGTGGCTGATCGCGAGCCACGGCTGGCCGCACCACCCGCGCGGCAGGTAAACGGTCCCGTCGGGACCGACGAATCCGTGGCCGTTCGCGCCGTTGCACAGCCCGGGCACGTCGTAGTCCCCGGTTTGCGTGGGGTCGTCGTAGAACGCCGGCGTTCCGGTCGGGGCGAACGTAAGCCCGCCGTCGAGCGACTTGGAGCAAGTAGAAGCGGTCGAACCGATAGAGATGCCCGCGCTGATCGAGCACAGATAGACGACGTTCGGGTAACCGATCGTCGGGACGCCGCCGTCCGGCGGGGGCCCCGAGAACAACGTCTGGTGGTCGGCTTGGTCGTAGCACCCCGCGGGTGGCGCCGTCGTCCAGTCTTGGCCGTCGCTGAACGAGACCAGATGGCACGGAGGCACGTAGTCGTTCGCGAACACGCGCGACGTCTTCGAGTCGACGAACATGTACGGGTCGGCGGTGAACGCGTGCCGATCGAACACCGACTTCCAGCTCTTGCCCCCGTTGGTCGATTCGATGATCTGGCCGCCTCCGGTGTTGGTCGTGGCGTTGAAGAAGAGGTTGCCGTTCTTCGTCACACCCATGGTTGGTTCCCAGGAACCGAATCCCGTGCGGAAGAGGCGTGCGTCGGGAGCGTTAGAGACGATCGATCGCGTTCGCACGGCGCGGCCGCCGGCGAGGTGCGCGACGGCGACGCCACCGGATCCGAGTTGCCCTCGCGGATCGGGGCTCACGCCGTGATGGCGCACCCTCGAGACGACCTGGAACCGCGGCATCTCGGGATGGTGTCCGAACCCACCGCTGCCGGTCTCGAGTCCCCACGTCGTGTGGGCCCATCCGCTCATCGCCATCCCCATCGCGATTACCAGGACCGCGGCCATCGCCGCGCGCGAACGCACCCTTGCGACCATCTAGAGACCTCCCGTGTACCTCACGATGTCGAACCCGCCGATGCCGGCACCGTCTTCGATGACATAGAGCAAGCGGTCGGTGACCCACTCGACGTCGATGGCGCCCTGGACGTCTTTCAGGAACCAGCCAACCTCTTTCATCTGGCCCTTGGAATCGACGTTGAGCAAGCGCACTCCCTGCGAGTACGCGGCCATCGCTACGAGGCCCCCGTTGTGGAAGTCCGGCTGCTCGTGCGCCCAGTGGGCTGAGCAACCCTGCACACCGAGAGCGTCGACGCCCGGATGTCCGTCCGACCACGTCCCGCTTCTGAGCGTGTAGCTGCCGGCCGGCTTCAAGCCACCCCGACGCCAGTTCGTCGTGTCCCAGACCTGAAGCGTCTTCCCGTCGTCGCCGTAGAGCTCGCAGCGACCGTTGTTGACGCCCTCGGACGCCGAGATCAGGAACCGGTCGTGACCTTGGTTCGGCCAGATGTTGTTGTGAGTGGTGTTCGGCGCTTCCGGGAGGGTCTTCGTCAGAACCTTGGGGTTCGCCGGGTCGGTCGTGTCGAGCACGAGCATCGGGGCGCTCGAGGTCACCACGAGACCGGGACGGACCTCCGTGACGTCGTGCGCCGACACTCCCCCGTCTTTCTCGACCCAACTACCAACGATCTTCGGGTTCTTCGGGTCGCGCAGGTCGATGATCGCCCCGTCGTTCTTGGTCGGATCTCCCGCGCTCGACGTGTAAGCCCACTTGCAGTTGTAGAGACATTCGACGGTGTGCCCGCCGCCGCCGGGCAGCGTCGCGATCACGTGCATGTTGGTCGGGTCGGACACGTCGATGACCTCGAGACGGTTGA
>DASSMG010000109.1:0-3909 GCA_035688995.1 Actinomycetota bacterium | reverse complement strand
GCCGGCGCGCCGGGCGGACTCGACCGCGGCGACCCCGAGCCTCCGAGCCTCGGCCCGGGCCTCGTCCAGGGCCCCCGTGGACGCGAGCACCGGTAGGACCGTCTCCAGATCCCGCTCGCCCCGCTCGAGGGCACCGGCGAGGGACGGCTCGCGCTCGACCGCTATGAGCACGGGCAGCGTGAAGACGCCTTCCTTCAGATCCGTGCCCGGGGTCTTCCCCGTGACGCGGGGATCGCCGACCAGATCGAGCAGGTCGTCGACGATCTGGAACGCGAGCCCCAGATCGCGCCCGTAACGGGCGAGTGCGGCGCGCGCTTCGGGTGACGCTCCGGACGTCGTTGCTCCCATCTCGCATGAAGCCCTGAACAGCGCGGCCGTCTTTCCCTCGATCGTGGTCATGTAGGCAGCCCGGTCGCGGCGCGGGTCGTTGAGGGTGGTCGTCTCCACGATCTGGCCCTCGCAGACATCTGCAACCGCACGGGAAAGGATCAACGGAACCTCGCCCCCCGCCAAGGCGCCCAACGCGGAACCGTGCGCGAACAGGAAGTCTCCGGAGAGCACCGCAACCTCGGTTCCCCATTTCGAGTGGACGGTCGGCGCTCCGCGACGCGTCTCGGTCTCGTCGATGACGTCGTCGTGATACAGGGTCGCGAGGTGAACCATCTCGACCGCGGCCGCCGCTCTGTCGGTTTCGATCCGACCCGGAACGCCCGCGCGCGAACTGATCAACACCAACGCGGGACGGAGCCTCTTACCTCCCGCATGGATCAGGTGCGTTGCCGACTCGCTCACCAACGCATGTGACGACGACCCCGCGGCTTCGAGCAGGATCTTCTCGACGCGCAAGAGATCGTCGACGAGCCAATCGGTCCCGCCGATCAGGTCGGGCATTCCGCTACTCGCCGAGTACCTGGATCAGGTAGCGGCGCAGCCGCGACGAGTCGAGTTCCACGAACAACACCCGTTGGCCCTCGCCGAGCTGAAGCCGTCCGGCCACGACGGGTATGCATTCCGATGCCTTGCCCGCCACCGCGTGAAGGATGTGGGCCGGTGCGTTGGCGGGTTCGTCCTCGACGAGGTTCTCGGTCCGGATCGAGAGATCGTCGTGTGCGTAGTAACCGTCTTCGGCTTCGATGGCGGAGAGCGCCGCTTCGAGGGCCTCCGCGGTCTCTGCCCCCGTCCCGCCGACGAGGACACAACACGTCGTGTGCGGAGAGAAGACGAGCACGCTGCCGTGCGAGACGCCGGCGAGCGCGAGCGACTCCTCGACCTCACCGGTCACGTCGAGGGCGTCGAGGCGACCCCCCGTCTTCACCTCGAATTCGCGGGTCTGGATCATCGGGTCCAATTCTCACGTACCCGGGCGGGAAGGGCCTTGGGCGGCCGTTAGGGCGCTCTGAACGCCCGTTCAGAGCGGCGGACGATTGATTCCCTTAGGCCCGGTACGGGTAAGGATGGGTTGGAACGTCCACAAAGCCCGGGTCGAACCCGGTACAGAGGAGGCCTCGTGAACCCCACCGTTAAGAAGATCCTGACCGGTCTTGCCGTCACCAAAGGCATCGAGAAGATCCAGGAGATGCGTGCCCCCAGGAAGTCCTTCCTGCGGCGCAACTTCGGGAAACTGCTGTTCGTCGGTGCCGCCGGCGGTGCCGCCGCCTACATGTACCGAACCGGCAAGCTGACCGAGCTCATGGGCGGCAAGCCCCAGGACGACTACCGCGAGCAGTACCCGGTGGGCCCCGGAACCCAGCCGATCCCGTCCTCCGACCGTGAGCTGGAGCCCTCGGGCGTCTAGCCGCAGGAACCGGTCGAGAAAGGGCAAACCACCACATATGCCGTTCGGCTCCCATCTAGGGGAACAGAGCGACCGCGATCTTGTGCTCGCCTACAAGGCGGGTCGCCGCGGCGCGTACGACGAGATGTACCGGCGCCATCGGCGTCGCGTCGCCTCCATCTGTTACCGCCTGCTCCACAATCCGCAAGACGCCGAGGAAGCGACGCAAGAGACGTTCCTGCGCGCCTACCAGGCCCTCGCACGCTTCAACGGTCAATTCCAGTTGGGCGCGTGGCTGGCTCGGATCGCGACGAACGTCTGCGTCGATCAACTGCGCTCGAGGGCTCGTACGAATCTGGTGGCGTTGCCTTCGACCGACGACGCCGCGGGCGTTCAGGACAGCCCCGAAGCCGAGGTCGTCGGCGAGTACCCGCGCCTCGACGTGGCGATCGATGACATCTCCCCGCTTCACGCGCGTGCGTTGACGATGCGGGCGGTCGACGGCTTGTCCCACGTCGAGATGGCCGATCGCCTCGAGATGTCGGCTCCGCAGGTGAAGGCACTGTTACATCGCGCGAGGCATTCGCTTCGCCGCGCGTGGGATGAGGCGCAGGGATGGCTGATCATGCCACTGTTGTCACTGCGCGGCCTGTCGCAGCGATCGCAGGCCGCGCAATCGTCGTCTCTCGTCGCGGGATCGCCCCAGTTCTCTGCCCTCCTGGAAAAGGCGGCTGCCGCATCCGCCGCACTCATGCTGTTCGCCTTGGGGAGCACCTCGACGACATCCGAGTTCGCGGGGCCGCCCGGGCAAGAGGACCAGATACACGTGGACGCGGCGCCACGGCAAAGCACCCACGCCCGGTCCGATCGCACCTCGCGCGCCCGCTCCGCCGTCGACGTCGAGAGCGATGCCGTCGTGACGCCGCCCGGGGCCGAGATCGTTCTTCCGATCGACCTTGAAGGAGCCGTCTCCCAGATCCAGCACCGATCGGACGGCGACGAAGACCGCAGCGACGACTCGATCGTGGATCCCGGATCGGCGGATGCGGCGAAGGCGGTTCGGAAGGTTCGCGACACGGTGACGGAGCTGACGAAGGGCGTCCCCCGGCCGTAGGCCCGTCGTCCCACGCACTATCGTTGCGCCGTGACGTCGATAGTGCCTCCACCTCCACCGCCTCCACCATCGTTCCTCGATACGGGGAACTTCAGCTACCTGTGCGAGATCGAGCCTCCGCGCAGGCCCGACATGACCCACGTGCACGAGCAGATCGACGCACTCAACGGAGTCGTCGACGCGTTCCTCGTCCCCGACAACCACCTTGGTCGTGCCACTGTCTCGAGCGTCAGCGTCGCCCACGAGGTGGCCTACATGGGGGGCCGCTCGATCGCTTGCATGAACGCAAGGGACAGGAACCTGCTCGGTTTCCGACGGGATCTCCTCACCGCTGCGGCGTACGGCGTCGACCATTTCCTCTTCGTCTACGGAGACGCTCCGAAGGAAGGACGTCGGACCGAAGACCTCACCGTGCGAGGCATGATCGACGAGGTCCGTTCCTACGGGACGGGGCCGTTGTTCCAGGGTTACCCGGACTTCCGGATCGGGACCGTCACCAAGGTGGGCCGCGATCTCGCCTGGCGCGCCCGTGCCGACTTCGTGTTCGTCCAGGTGACGTACGCGCTCGACCGCCTGATGCGATGGCGCGAGTCGCTGAACTTCAACGGGAAGATCTACGCCGCGGTCCTCGTGCTGGCGAGCAGCCGCATGGCCCGGCGGGTGAACGCGTCGATCCCCGACATCCGCGTGCCCGCGACTCTGATCGACAAACTCGACGACTCACCGGAGGTCGGGGTCGACCACGCCTGTCAGCAGATCGAGACGATCAAGAACTCGGGGGCATTCGACGGGATCCATCTCATCCCCGTGGGGCGCTACCGCCAGGTCGCCGCGCACCTCGCCGACATCTAGGCGTTAGAGCTTCGGCAGCACTTCCTTCTCGTAGAAGTCGAAGAAGCGGTCCTGGTCCGGACCGATCTGATGGACCCACACGTGGGTGTAGCCGGCGTCTGCGTACTGCTCGATCATCTCGAGGTGGCGCTGCGGATGGGGCCCGAGCGCGACCTTCTCCTTCATGTCC
>DASSMG010000108.1:0-2759 GCA_035688995.1 Actinomycetota bacterium | reverse complement strand
CGCCTGGACGCGCGAAACCGGTTCGAGGCCCGCCTAGGGCTGCCCTACCCGGGGCCCCTTACGCCGTAAAGGTGTCACGTCCCGGCAGGGGACCGACAGACCGACTGCGAAGACTCTCCACAGGAAGCCAACTCCAGGGGGGATCCGATGATCAGGAAGGTCTTCGCCGCGGCCCTCGCGGCGCTCGTCCTCAGTGCAGTAGCGCCGGCGGCCCACGCTCAGGACGAGCCCGCTCCGCCCGCTCCCACCGTCCCGGAGACCGTGCAGATCACGGATCCGTCCGGCGACGCCAACTACCTGAACGACCAGGGACTCGGCGCCGCTCTCGGGCAGCCGTTCGGGGACAACACGACCCCCGCCGACGCGGGCAGCGTGAGCGACATCCTCAAGGTCTGGTTCGTCAACGACGCCGACACGGTGACCGCTTACGTGCAGACCGAGGCACCCCCGCCGGCATCGGCCTCGGCCTACATCTTCCGCGTCCAGGTCGATCCCGGCGCCGGAAGCAACTGCCTGTGGTTCCAGATCGTCAACGAGGGCCCGACGAACCCGGGGGATCCCTACGGAAGCTTGCGCAACACCTGTGATGGAGATGACACCGTCACCGACGGGGTCACCGCGAACTTCTGGGAGCTCGAGGATGGAACCGGCATCAGTGCCGTGACCGTCCCGCGCACCGCCGATGCATCGCTCGTCGACGGCGCGGTTCTCGGCAACCCGATCGCCACCGCGCGTAACTTCCTCGGCGGCGTCGCGACCGCGCCGCAGATCGACGACACGAAGCCCGGCACCGCATACACGATCACGGCCCCCCCGAAGCCGCCCGCGCCGCACGGCAAGAAGAAGGGCTGCTCGAAGGGTTCGCCCAAGGCGAAGAAGTACGGCTGCAAGAAGTAGTCGACCCGACAACACGCTCGAGAGAGACCGCCCCCACGGGCGGTCTCTTCGCGTAAGCTGGCATCACTAGCGTCTACCCGACCAGGAGGCGACTGTGTCCATCACCATCCGCGATATCCGCGGGTTCAAAGAGCGGGGCGAGCGGTTCACGATGCTGACCGCCTACGACGCTCTCTCGGCCAAGCTGATCGACGAGGCGGGGATCCCGCTGATCCTCGTGGGCGACACACTCGCCGAGGTCATGCTCGGGTACGACTCGACGGTTCCCGTGACGATGGACGAGATGCTCCATCACACGAAGGCCGTCCGTCGCGGCGTCACGAACGCGCTGATCGTCGGGGACATGCCGTTCATGAGCTACCAGGCCTCCGTCGAGGAGGGCATGCACAACGCGGGCCGCTTCCTGAAAGAAGCCGGAGCCGGCGCGGTGAAGCTCGAGGGCGGAGGACGCGTGCTCGAGCTCGTTAACCGGCTCACCGAATCCGGCATCCCCGTGATGGGTCACCTCGGTCTCACTCCGCAATCCGTGAATCAGTTCGGCGGTTATCGCATCCAGGGTCGCACCGAGGAGCAAGCGCAGCGCATCCTTCAGGACGCGAAGGACCTCGAGGGGGCCGGGATCTTCGCCCTCGTCCTCGAGTGCGTGCCCGCCGACCTGGCAAAAGAGATCACGGTCTCCGTCGGCGTTCCCACGATCGGTATCGGTGCGGGCCCCCACTGCGACGGACAGGTGCTCGTGTATCACGACTTCCTCGGGATCAACACCGGGCGTCTCGCTAAGTACGTCAAGAAATACGCAGATCTCGGCCCTCAGATCCGTGCCGCGGCCGAGCAGTTCGCGCAGGAAGTCAAGGACGGCGTCTACCCGGACGAAGCGCACAGTTACGACTGAATCGACCTCTTGCCGCGTACCATCGTGGCGTGGCCGAAAAGAAGCGTTGTCCCCACTGCGGCGCGCTCAATCCCGAGTTCGCCGAGTGGTGCAACCAGTGTCTCGAGCGTTTCGCAGTCCCGGAGCCCGAGCCGGAGCCGGAGCCCGAGCCCGAGCTCACGGAACCCCACATCGGGGGGGCTCCCGAGTCGCACGGCGAGGCCGTACGGACCGATGAGGCTCCGGGAACTCCCGGAGCGCGTCCCAACGACGACGTGCCCGATCTCGTGTTCGCGCCGGCGGCGCGGCCGGACGGCGCGGGGGCCGCGACGGATGGTGCGCCGGGGAGATTGCCGCCCGGCACCCCTGCGACACAGACGGGAGCATGGCGGATATCGGAGTCGGGGATCTCGTGGATCTGTTCGGTGTGCGAGCACGAGAACCCGATGGCCGCGCTCACCTGCGAGGTGTGCGGAACCACCTTCGCTCGCGCGATCAACCCGGTCGAGGCCAAACCGATAGAGGGCGATCCCGGCACCGCCGCGCTCGTCTCCTTGTTCTTCCCGGGGGCCGGGCACGCCTACTTGAAGCTGTGGCCTCAGGCCGCCGCACGAGCCATCCTGTCGCTGTGGGTCATCGCCGTCGTCATCCTCGCGGTGATCGCGAACGGCGCGGGCTCGACCCTGGTTGCGGTCACGTTCGGTCTCGCCGCTTTCGCGCTCTGGATCATCGCGGCCCACGATGCCTATCGCGAGGCCCGATCGGAACCGCAGCTCGCCCTGTTGCGTGGGCGCATGTTCGTCTACGTGGTGCTGGGGCTTCTCGCGCTGCTGTTCGTCATGCTCGTGACGGCGGTGCTCGGCGCCCGTTCCTGACGGCCCCGACGCAACTCCGGTCCGGTACCCCTCGCCGTACGATGCCGCCATGGCGGTTTTCGTGGTCTCCGATCTGCACGGCGCGGCCGACGACCTGAAGAAGTCGATCCCCGAGG
>DASSMG010000107.1:0-4191 GCA_035688995.1 Actinomycetota bacterium | reverse complement strand
GGCGAAGAGGTTCGCCATCTCGAGCGCGGCGAGAGCCGCCTCGAACCCCTTGTTGCCCATCTTGCCGCCCGCGCGGTCGGCGGCCTGCTCGACGGTGTCGGTCGTGAGGACGCCGGCGAGGATGGGGACGCCGGTCTCGAGACCGGCCCGACCGATGCCGTTCATCGCGTGAGACGCGACGAAATCGAAGTGAGCCGTATCCCCCCGGATCACGGCCCCGACGCAGACCACCGCGTCGACTTCTCCGGACGACGCGATGCGTTTCGCGGTCACCGGCAACTCGAACGCCCCCGGTACCCACGCCAGCGACACGTAGTCGTCGTCGACGCCGTGCCGCCGCAGGCAATCCAGAGCCCCGTCTACGAGACGCCGGCTGATCGTCTCGTTGAACCGGCTTGCGACGACCGCGATCCGCAGATGACGTCCGTCGTAGCTACCTTCGTGGGTTCGGGTCATCTCATTCCTCCGTATCGCTCGTCGCCTTGAACGCGTCGAGCAGGTGGCCGAGCTTCTCACGCTTGGTCTCGAGATAGCGGAGGTTCTCGGGATTGGGTTCGGTCTGCAGCGGCACGCGCTCGACGATCTCGAGCCCGTAACCCTCGAGCCCCGCACGCTTGGTCGGGTTGTTCGTCAACAGTCGCATGGTCGAGACACCGAGATCGACGAGGATCTGCGCGCCGACGCCGTAATCGCGTGAGTCGGGCGAGAACCCGAGCTCGACGTTGGCCTCGACCGTGTCCAGTCCCCCGTCCTGCAAGGCATACGCCTCGAGTTTGTGGCGAAGGCCGATGCCGCGGCCCTCATGGCCTCTGATGTAGACGACCACGCCTTCGCCCTCAGCCTCGATGCGGCGCATCGCTTCCGCCAACTGCACGCCGCAATCGCAGCGGATGCTTCCCAGGACGTCGCCTGTGAAGCACTCCGAGTGCACGCGGACCAGCACGTTCTCGTGTCCCTCGGGTGCCCCCTTCACGAGCGCAACGTGGGTCCGGCCGTCGTGCGATTCGTAGGCGATCGCCCGGAACTCCCCGAACGCGGTCGGGATCCGTGCCTCGGTCGCGCGCGAGACGAGTTTCTCCCAGCGCCGGCGGTACGCGATCAGCTCGCCGATCGAGATGATCAACAACCCGTGCTCCTCGGCGAAAGCTTCGAGGTCGGGCAGACGCGCCATGGTTCCGTCTTCGTTCACCACCTCGCAGAGGACGCCCGCGGGATACAGCCCCGCCAGGCGAGCGAGGTCCACCGCCGCTTCGGTGTGCCCCGCACGACGGAGGACCCCGCCGGGCGTGTAGCGCAAGGGAAAGATGTGCCCCGGGCGTCCCAGGTCGGAGGGCGTCGCATCGGGATCCAGCAGGGTGCGGATCGTGGTCGCCCGGTCCGCCGCCGAGATCCCGGTGGTGGTGCCCCGTCGCGCGTCGACGCTGATAGTGAACGCGGTGCCCATCGAGTCCGAGTTCTGAGGGGTCATCAGCGGGAGGTGAAGTTGTTCGAGACGCTCGGCCTCCATCGGGACGCAGATGATCCCGGAGCAATACCTGACCATGAACCCGATGTGATCGGGAGTGACTTTCTCCGCCGCGAAGATGAGATCGCCCTCGTTCTCGCGAGCCTCGTCGTCGACGACGATGACCATCTTGCCGGCGCGGATCTCCTCGATCGCGTCCACGACTCTTGCCAACGGCATCTACATCTCCGCCTTTCGAAATGCGCCGGTGAGGCGCTCCACGTACTTCGCGACGACATCAACCTCTACGTTGACGTCGTCGCCGACTCCGATCCTTCCGAACGTAGTTACCGACAGCGTGTGTGGGATCAGGGCGACTTGGAACGTCCGCGCCCCCACCTCGACGACGGTCAGCGACACCCCGTCGATCGCCACCGAGCCCTTGGCGACCATGTACCTGAGCAGCTCTTCTTCCGGCTGCATCCACATCCGCCGGGCTCCGTCGTCGTCTTCGATCCTCACGACGCGTGCCCGGCCGTCGACGTGACCCTGAACGAGATGTCCCCCGAGCCGGTCGTTGAGACGTGCCGGTAGCTCGAGGTTGACCAGCGAAGAACGAGCCAGGTCGCCGATCGTCGAGCGCGCCAGGGTCTCCGCCATCGCGAAGGTCTTGAAACGACGGCGCGACGTGTCGGTTGCGGTCAGGCACACCCCGTTGACGGCCACGCTGTCCCCGCGATGCAGCTCGCGAGCGATCTCCGGGGCCTCGATCTCGAGATCGAGAGCGTCCCCCCGTCTACGGGCTCGACGCACGACCCCTCTCTCGACGACCAGACCGGTGAACATCAGCGCGCCTCCGGGACGTACACGACGTGCAGGTCGTCGTCGAGCCGTTCGCTCTCGGCGATCCGGAAGCGCGGTGCGTCCGCCAACGTCGCCACGCCGAAGTCCCTGATCAGTGGCCCCTTCCCGACGATGACCGGTCCGTAGAAGAACTCGAGTCGCCCGACGAGCCCCGCGCTCAGAAGGCCGGTGGCCAGCTCCGCACCGCCTTCGCAGAGGATCTCGATCCAGCCCCGGTCCCCGAACGACGCGATCGCGGCCCCCAGATCGACCCGCCCGTGGCGCGACGGGACCACGATCACCTCGGCCCCCGCCTCTTTCCATCTCGCCTGTACCTCGTGAGGCGCGAGCTCGGTCGTCACCATCACGAGGTCTCCACCCGGCCCGAAAACGCGTGCGGTTGCAGGCACCCGTCCGCGCGAATCGACGATCACGCGAACGGGTTGGCGCCCCGCGGGGACGTCGCGCACGGTAAGTGAGGGATCGTCGGCCACAACGGTTCCGGCGCCGACGAGGACCGCGTCGGCCTCGACCCGTCGCTCGTGGACGCGTCGCCGGGCCGCGGGGCCGGAGATCCAGCGCGCCGACCCGTCGGCGGCCGCGGCGCGACCGTCGAGCGATAGCGCGAGCTTGAGCGTGACCAATGGCGTGCCGGTGCGGCGGTGGTGGAGGAAGGGAAGGTTCACGAACTCGGCGTCCCGCTCCAGTACCCCGGTGGTCACGCGCACGCCGTGTTCCTCGAGGTACGCGATCCCCGACCCATCGACGCGCGGGTCCGGGTCGCGCAGGGCGACGACGACGTGGGTGACTCCTGCCTCGACCAACGCGGGGGCACACGGCGGAGTCCGTCCGTGGTGGTTGCAGGGTTCGAGCGTGACGTAGCAGGTCGCGCCGCGGCAATCGGCGGCGGCCAGCGCGACGGCCTCGGCATGCGGATGGCCGGCTCCGGCGTGGAACCCGGTTGCGATCACGGCCCCGTCCCGGACCATCACCGCCCCGACACGGGGATTCGGCGACGTGAAGCTCGGGACGCGCGCCAGCTCCAGCGCTTGCTGCATGAAGAACTGGTCGTCCACGCTGCCTCCGGTCTCGCTCGGGGCAGGACGACCCGACGGCGCGCGCGGCGCGGCCGATCGAGTCCTCTTCTCCCATCCGGACTTACCAGGCGACGCCTGGATCACCGTCGGCCCCGGGATCACACCGGGTCAACCCGACCGCTGGCTCTATCAGCGGGCGGGGTCGCGGGCTATACCGCCGGTCGGGGTTCGCACCCTGCCCCGAAGAGGTTTTCGCGTCTAATGATACGCCGCACGCGGGCCACCGGCAGGCGCCCGGAACTCACTCGGGAGACGGGCCTCGATCGGTCGAGCGGCGGTCGATCTCGTAACTCGAGCGATCGCTGTTCTTGGCGAACGCGCGCATCTCGCTGGCGACCTGCGAGGCGTGCCAGTGGGACTCGATCGTGCGATGCACGTTGGTCGCGATCCCTATCGACAGCGTGGACAAGGGATAGCGATGGAGCCGGTGGCGCCGATCGGGAACCTCGATGTAGCCGCGTTCCACGTCGGCCGGGTCGTAGAGCGACGCCACGTTGCGGTCCCACGTGTCGATGATGTCCTGCGCGACCTCCTCGGCGTCGCCGGGAGGAACCATCGCCACGAAGTCGTCCCCGCCGACGTGACCGAGGAAACCATCGCCCGACGGAGACGCTCCGGTTGCCTCACCGGCGCAACGCGCCAGCAGTCTGATCGCTTGATCGCCGCGCAGGAATCCGTAGAGGTCGTTGTAGGCCTTGAAGTTGTCGATGTCGATGTGCATCAAGGCGAACGGCTCGTTCGAGTCGACGCGTCGACGCAGTTCGAGGTCGATCTGCGTATTGCCGGGTAACTGGGTGAGCGGATTCA
>DASSMG010000106.1:0-6959 GCA_035688995.1 Actinomycetota bacterium | reverse complement strand
CGCCGGTAGCACCGAGGCCCAGACCGCGGTGCAGCAGATGAAGGCGGCCGGCATCGAGAACGTCTACGTGCTCGTCTCTCCGGTGTGGTGGCTGCAGGTCCTGCAGGCTGCGAAGACCCAGCAGTACACGCCCCAGTGGGTCGGGGTCGGCATCACGAAGACCTTCGACACCGTCGCCGCGGTCGGTTGCCGGAACGGAACGATCGACGGATCCAAGTTCTTCTCACCCTTCCCCGCATGGGCCGACATCGACAAATTCGATCCGAACTTCAAGAAGGCCGTTCAGGAGATCTACCCCGAGGAAGGTGGCGGGGACGACTTCATGGTCCTCGGTTACTCGGCCTCGAAGGTCGGCGGCGAGCTGCTCAAACGCGCGGGGCGCGATCTAACCAGGCAGGGGTTCATCGAATCGACCCAGAACGCTAAGAACGTTAAGACCGGGACGATGCCGACATTGAACTTCTCACCGGACGACCACTTCGGCGCGAACACGGTTCTCGTCGACGAAGCGCGTTGTTCCGATGCGAAATGGCACGTTCTCATCCCATACACGAGCAACTTCTAGAAGCGCGGATCACAACTAAGCGATATATACGGGTCTGACTGAAGCCACCTCCTAACAAGAAGGGGTCATGCGGACAGCGATCGTCGCGGGCGTCGTTGTTGCCTTCATAGCCCTAGTCCTCACGCTCGGCGCGGGCGACGCGCTGGGTCCGAACGCGTTCGTCGTCATCGGGGTCTCGCAAGGATGCGTGTACGGCCTGGTGGCCCTCGGCCTCGTGCTCGTCTACAAGGGCAGCCGCGTCTTCAACTTCGCCCAGGGTGAGTTCGGCACGTTCGCCGCCTACTTCGTGTTCCTGATGCTGGAGCAGTGGAAACTCGGTATCCCCTACATCGTGGCGGCGCTCCTGGCGGTCCTTGCCGTCATCCTGCTCGGATTGGCGATGGAGAGAGTCGTCGTCCGACCTCTGCTCAACGCTCCGCGTATCAATCTGCTCGTCGCGACCATCGCGTTCGCGCTGTTCTCGATCTCGATGCAGCTGATCCTGTTCCACCCCGAGCCCCACGTCCTCGATCCCCTCGTCAGCAAGCTGCCCGGCGTGCCCGCCACGGGCCTCGAGATCTTCGGCTTCACCGTCGAGCCTCAGCGGCTGTTGATCGTTGCGCTCCTTGCGGTGCTCGCGGGCGTCCTCGGTTACTTCTTCTCCCGCACCGACCTCGGTCTCGCGATCCTGGGCACGTCTCAGGATGCGTTCGCCACTCGCGTCGTGGGGATCGGCGTCGAGCGCATGTCCCGCTTCATCTGGGCCGCGGCCGCCGGCCTCGGCGCGATCGCCGGCATCCTGTTCGTGCCGCTGACGGGGGCCCTGACCCCGGGCGTCATGACGACCGGGGTCTTGATCCCCGCCTTCACCGCTGCGGTCATCGGAGGGATGACGAGCCTTCCCGGCGCGTTCGTGGGCGGGATCATCATCGGACTGATCCAGAGCCTGTCCAACTGGGCCGCGGGTCACTACCACATCGGCGGCGACCTGATCCAGGCGAAGATCCCCGGAACGCCGGACATCATGCTCGTCGCGATCCTGTTGATCGTGCTGATGATCCGCCCGCAGGGACTTCTCGGGAGCGAGGCATGAGCACCGCCGAAGCAACCGCGACGTTGGAGCCGGTCGAGTCGACGCGCTTCACACCGTCCGCTCAGGGATGGATCGCGCGCCTCGTCGTCCACGTACTGATATTCGGCGGCGCGCTTCTCATCACGGCGATGGTCCCGGGCTATTGGGCGTTCCGCATCTCGCTCGCCGCGATCTACGCCATCATCGGGCTGTCGCTGAACGTGGTCCTCGGTTACGTCGGACAGGTTTCGCTCGGTCACCACGGCTTCGTCGGCATCGCCGCCTTCATCTCGGCGTGGTACGTCACCACCAAAGCCGGGTGCTCGCTCGAGCAGGGGTGCAGCCTTTCGTCCTTCTTCGTGGCCACCGCGCTGGCGGTGTTGAGCGGAGGGGTCGCGGCCGGGCTGCTCGGCCTCGTGGCGCTCCGCATCCGCGGGCTCTACCTCGCGCTGATCACGCTGTCGTACGGGTTCATGGCCGAAACGGCCATCTTCCAGATCCCCGCCCTGACCCGTGGTGGAGCCGGGATGCCGGCACCGGCCCCCGACGGCTTCACGAGCGACAACCGGTACGCGTTCCTGACGCTCGCATTCCTCGCGCTCGTGATCTACATCGACTGGCGACTGATCAGGTCGAAGGTCGGCCGAGCCATCCTTTCGATCAAGCACTCGGAGCCGGTGGCCGCGTCCTACGGCATCAACGTCACCGCCTACAAGACGATGGCGTTCGTGCTCTCGGGGATGTTCGCCGGCCTCGCCGGGGCCCTGCTGGCGTTCCGCGTCGAGAACGTCGTGTCGAACGACTTCGACTTCTCGCTCGCGCTGCTGTGGGTGCTGATGGTCGTCGTGGGAGGGCTCGGTAACCGCGTCGGGGTCGTCGTCGGCTCCGCGTTCTTCGCTCTGTTCCCGTTCATCCTGTCGTCGTTCGGAACGTTGAAGAACTTCTTCGACAAGCACGCGATCGAGCCCGAGCTCGTGGGCCTGGCGCTCGGCGCGGCACTCGCGCTGTTCACGATCATCAGCTACCAGGGCGGGATCGGCGAGCAGCTCTCTCCCCTGACGCGCTGGCTCGGCGGGAAACCGTTCACGCGGCATCCCGAAGAACACGCCGCGCCGAAGGGCCATCAGCGCAAGAAGCTGCTGTCGCGCATGGGGCTCGACAAGAGTGGTGAGACGCCGACGGAAGAGAGCGCGGCGGTCGAGACCCCGTCGGAGCCGGTGGAGGAAGACGCATGACGAACGTCCTCGAGGTCAAGAACACCGGGATCCGATTCGGCGGGCTCGTCGCGCTGGACGACGTCAACATCACCGTCCCGGAGTGGGAGATCGTCGGGCTCATCGGGCCCAACGGCGCCGGCAAGACGACGTTGTTCAACTGCATCATGGGCGCGTACCAACCGAACACCGGATCCATCTGGTACCGCGGCCGGGACATCTCGTTGCTCGCCACGCATCGCCGCACCGCGCTCGGGATCGGACGGACGTTCCAGAACATCGGCCTGATCCGGGGGCTCACCGTCCTCGAGAACTTCATGGTGGCCGAGCACTCGCGGATCTCCTACGGCGCGTGGGGGGCGCTGCTCGGGATGCCCCGCTCGTTCGCCGAGGAGCGCCGGCTGAAGCGCAACGCGATGGAAGTGCTGGATTTCATCGGACTCCCCCATCTGGCGGACTCGCACCTCGACGGGCTCCCCTACGGGACGCTGAAGCTGATCGAAGTGGGAACCGTGCTCGCTACCGACCCCGATCTGCTGCTCCTCGACGAACCGTCATCGGGCATGGGCCCCGATGAGGCGCACGAGTTCGGGGAACGCCTGCTGAAGCTCAGGCAGACGCTGAACCTCACGGTGCTCATGATCGAGCACCACGTGCCGCTCGTCGTCGGAGTGTGCGATTACGTCTACGTGCTGAACTTCGGAAAGATCCTGACGGAGGGCAAGCCACAGGCCGTGAGAGAGCATCCCGAAGTCGTGGCCGCGTACCTCGGCGGCGAGGCCGTGGACCACACGTCCGAAGCCGATCCGAACACCGAACCGGAGGACGCCGGTGCCCCTGCTTGAGGTGAACGACGTTCGTGCCGGGTACGGGAGCCTGCCCGTGCTTCAAGGCATCACCTTCGAGATCGAGCAGGGCGAAACCGCGGTGCTGCTGGGGCTGAACGGCGCCGGCAAGACCACCACCGTGCTGACGCTCGCCGGCTTGCTGAAGCCGTGGGGCGGAACGATCACGTTCGACGGCGAGCAGATCGCGGGCCCGGGGCGCGGCAGCAGGATGACGAACACGGATCCGCGCGAACTGGTCGCGAAAGGCGTGGTGCTCGTGCCCGAGGGGCGGCGCGTCTTTCCGCAGCTGAGCGTGGCGCAGAACCTGCGGCTCGGAGCGTGGCCCTACAAGAGAGACCGCAAGACCACGCGCGAGATCGTGGAACGCGCGGTCGAGTACTTCCCCCGTCTCCGCGAACGGTGGACCCAGATGGCAGGGACGCTCTCCGGGGGCGAGCAGCAGATGCTCGCCATCGCGCGGGGATTGATGGCGCGCCCGAAGCTCCTGTTGATCGACGAGGCGTCGCTGGGTCTCTCGCCGAAGCTCACGCAGACGGTGTTCGAGGTCGTCCATCGCATCAACGAGGACGGGACGACGGTCCTCATGGTGGAACAGAACGCCGGTGTCCTCTCGATCGCGGACAAGGCCTACGTGATGGAGAAGGGAACGCTGATCTACAGCGGCAAGGGCGGCGACATCATGGGCAACAAGGAGATCCGCGAGGCGTACCTGGGGGCCTGACTCAGGCCCTTTCCAGCCCCAGCGCGGTCCACGCCCCGGCCTCACCCAGATCCAGATCCAGTTTCAGCTCGCCCGCGAGATCGTCCGCAGCATCGACGGCCTCGGCGATCTCATCGTCCGAGGGACCGCGCCGCAGAAGGCCACGCGGCGAACGAAGGATCACGTACTCGAGTCCCGACCCGGTGACGACCTCGAGGATCTGGGGGGCGATGCGATCCGCGCAGACGATCAGGCGCGGGATGCGGGCCGCCCGCATCCCGGATACGACTTCGGACAGCGCGGCCTCGGACTGGTCGATCACCACGACGGTGCGGCAGTTCTGTCCGGCGCGCTCGATCAGGTCGGCATCGAGGTAGGGGCCGCGGCCGACGTGCACGCCGAGGTCCGCCAACGCGCTCCCGGCGGCTGTTTCTGCCTCGATCGCACGGACCTCGTCGCCCTGCTGCACGAGGCGCGCCGCTATCGAGCGACCCAGCGCCGAGTCGGGCACGACCAGTAGAACGCTCATGCGTGCACCTTCAATACCCCCGGTGCGACGCTGAACCGCGCGCTGCGGGCTCGCGACAGAGGCTCGCCGTCCACGTGTCGTCCGAACGGTCTATCGGAATGGATCTCGAACCAGTCCAGGTCGTTCGCGTAGAACGCGTCGGGGTGGTTCACGAGATCACCGGACACCAGACAACGCCACGCGTAGACGGGAAGAGCTTCGACCCGCATCGTCTTCAGAGCGAAGACGTCGATGCCGCGTTCTAGGTTCACGTTCGGTGCGATGCGGATCGGGCGGTTGCCGAGATAGGCGTAGGGCCCCGCGTTGGAGGCGATGGCCATCGCAACGTCGACCTCTCCGAAATCGCCCTTCAACGTCATCGTCGGGGACCTGACCACGGCGGATCCGGCGAGGACCCGGAACGCGCTCCAGTAGAAGAACAGTTCCCCGAAGCGGCGCTTCTGCGGGACGTAACGTTCGACGCGCTCGGCGGCCTCGGCGTCGAAACCACAACCGGCAGAGAAGGTGAAGTAGCGATCCCCCATCAGGCCTAGAGGCACCCGACGGGGTTCGCTGTCGACGCGTTCGTGGAGATGATCGACCGCTTTGAACGGGTCCAGTGGGATACCGAGAGCGCGGGCGAACACGTTCATCGTCCCTCCGGGGATGAGGCCGAGAGTTGCGTCCGTTCCCGCGACGCCGTTGACCACCTCGTTCACGTGGCCGTCGCCCCCGAACGCGATGACGAGTCGCGCGCCGGCACGGACGGCCTGCGCCGCGAGCTCGATCCCGGTATCACGCGCGGTGGTCGAGAACGCCTCGAGCTGGAAACGCGTGCGAAGGGCCGCAACGACCTCGTCGTGAACGCTGGGCGAGATACGGCCCGCGTTCGGGTTCACCACGAGAACCGCCGACGGGCGCGCTCGGGTCACGACGGAAACGGGGGGTCGGCTAGCATCCGGCCAACGCTAACCGCCGACACCGAGGCCCCGATGGACCAGATCTCAGTCATCGATACGAAGATGCACGGCTATCCCGGCATCACCGGGACGTTCCTGGTGTCCGGCGAGAAGACCGCATTGATCGAGACCGGGCCCAAGAGCTCGGTCGACAACGTGATCGCGGGACTCGAGGCCGAAGGCGCGACCCCGGATTGGATCATCGTGACCCACATCCATCTCGACCACGCGGGGGCCGCGGGGACGCTCGCGGCTCGCTTCCCCGACGCACGCATCGGCGTGCACGAGGTCGGGGCTCCCCACCTCGTCGACCCGGCGAAACTGTGGAGCAGTGCGTCGCGTATCTACGGGGACGACATGGACCGGTTGTGGGGCGGGATCGACCCGATCCCGGAAGATCGCATCGAGGTCCTCCGCGACGGGGATGCGATCGACCTGGGCGGGCGGACGCTTGCAGTGTTCGACACTCCGGGACACGCTTATCACCACAACGCTTACCTGGACGATCGGACCGGGACGATCTTCGTCGGCGACGCGCTGGGGGTTCGTCTCCCCGACGTGGGGGTTGTGCGACCCGCGACGCCACCGCCCGAGTTCCACCTGACGAAAGCGATCGACTCGATCAGGCGGATCCAGAAGCTCGAGCCGCAACGGGTGTGCCTCACTCACTTCGGTCCTGCCGACATGGCCGTGGACGAGCTCTGCGACGAAGCCGTCGAGGTCCTGGAACGCTGGGCCGAGGTCATCCGCGGGGCCCGCAACACCACGAAGGATCTCGACGAGGTCACCGACGTCATCCGTCGGGAGATCGGGGTCGACCTGGAGAAGCGGCTGGGGGCCGAGGCCGTCACTCGCATGGAGCAGACGACCTCGTACTGGATGAACACCTGGGGCTACATGCGCTACATGGACAAGAACGAAGGCGCTACAGCGTCTTCTTGAAGGTGTAACTGACCTTTTCGAAGCCCGCCTTGTCGAGATAGAAGCGATGCGCGTCGGCGCGTTGCAGTCCCGAGCTCAGCGCCACCGTCTCGCAGCCCTCGCGGCGCGCTAGATCCTCGATGTGCCGAAGCAGTTCCAGCCCGTAGCCCCGCGAGCGACCCTGCGCGGTGGT